>NZ_JBHTLD010000061.1:0-22032 GCF_042678745.1 Pontibacter rugosus
GATTATGGTGGAGTTTCAGAATTTCCAGATCAGGTTAGATTAGACACCTTGTATGGAAGGTATTTTGTAGACAAGAATATTATCAATTTCCATGGGCCAATTGATACTCTATACAAGGGTAATAAAGGGATTGAGACAAAAGTTTTTATCAATAACTGGAGAATCAATATCTTGGACTCAAAAACGCTCCGGACAGAACCCATTGACAATTACTACGCACCAGAACAACCTGCATTTATAACCGGAGTAAGTTCTTACTTATTTAAACCTCTCAAACAATGATACTTCCCCTTGTTGTATCGACGCATTTAACAAAAACCTACACATGAGATAAAATGCACGCACCACAACAAAACCTAAACACCAGCATCGGCCGATGGCCTCGCCCGTCGTTTAGCTAAGACGTTGTACAATACCAGCACGTTGTACAATATTTGAAGACATTACTCTACATATCACTTTTAACTTGTCTCGGATTTAGATTCGCAGATAAAGATTGTGGTTTAGGTAACGGTAAATACAAAGTAGTTTATGACGAGCAATTCTCTGACTCCCCAAAGTTCGAATTTGTGGTTAAGGGAAAAACCTTGACACAAATAAATTCAAGCCAAAAAGAAGTATATCTAATCAAGAAGCTATCAGAAAAAAGCTTTCAACTAATACCAACCCAAAAGCGAGCTGATACTTTAACGGAACTTCAAAAGGCACTGATTTCACACGGACAGCCTTATTACGAATTAAAAAACTGCAAAAAAGATACAGTTGAGTTTATCATGAGAGTTAACTTACATGTAATCTCTCATTCGGGGAAATTTGTAAAAATAGAGTAGATTGGGCTAAAAGGAGAAAAATGTTTTACAACATGCTCGTGCAGCAAGACTTGCTGCACGAGCATGTTAGCCAACAGAAAAGTCTTCTTCAACTGTACAGACCTACTTTTACATTCTCCATAAAACAAACCATGTCAGCTAAAGCAGATTTCAACAACTGGTTGGATAGAATAAATAAAACAGAAACAGTTGATGATAGAATAATTGCCTTAAATTTCGGATTATTTGAAGCTGAAAACGGCTATACCCTATATTTAACAGGTTCTGAATGCTTTGATGAAGAAGATGACACCTGGGCTACAAACATTGATTTTGAGCCTAAAGAAAAATACTTTGTATTAAGCTCTTCTTTGGTAAAGGGAAAAGAATGGCAGGAGGTTTTAACTGTCTCCAAAGAACTGGTGACAGAATACCTAAACGCTGTAAACCTCAGCAATACCATCTTCAAGCATGTAAAAGCCATCACCATAGGCTTTGATGATGGCAATTTAATAAGAATCAAACCGTAAGTGCCACTTGATAGGTGCCGTTTTAACTAGCACACTCAAAGCGGTGTTAAAAGCCAATTAATTATGAATGACATAACAAATGTTTGTTTGTCTTGTGGATCCTGTTGTGACGGCACCTTGATTGGATTCGTACAGCTTGAGCGTGAAGAACTGCCTGTGCTAACAGAACTAATGGACATTGAGAATGCAGATGGTGAAGGTTTTTTTCTTCAACCGTGTAACAACTATTGTAATGGCTGCACTATTTATGACAGTAGACCAAAACAATGCGCTAAATTCCTGTGCGGACTTTTAACATCCCTTGAGCGGAAGGAAGTAGACTTAAATTCGGCTCTTGAAATAGTCAAAGTGGTTAAACAAAAAAGGATCGCTATAGAAGAAAAGTTAGCGCTACTCCAGGTTGAACTACAATCTCCATCTTTTCACTTTAAAATGGTAGAGTTGAAAAAGCTGCTTCAGAAAAACGAGTTGGAAGCAACTTTAACACATGACCAGATAGATTTACTAGCAGACATAGAGCAGCTTGATAGTCTGTTGTTAGATAAATTCGGTGTCTCGCTACTCTAAAAAAGTGAAGGAAAGCTTATGTGCAGGAATTTGAAGGTTAAAGTCTGGTTTTCAAAAAACACTTCTGTTGTGCCTCAATCATACTTCCACGAACTACTCAAGCATAGCAACAGTACTCGCATAAACCTTCATACCCAACACCCTTTTACCGCTTAGCCGGCACCTCAGGATTTTTAATGCGCCGCTGCTGCACCAGCACTACGCGCCTGCCCGTAACCTCTTCTAGTATGGGTCTCAGTACCTTTTCAGCGTTTACCTGTGTCTGCTTTAGGATACCTGAATTCAAGGCGGCTCTCTTTACGTTATTCTCTGCGTACCGGAAGGCTTCTTCTACAAGCGCTGCATCCTGAAAATAGGTATTCTCTTTGCTAAAGACTTTTGACTTGCTGTGGTCTACTTTATAGTAGCAGATTTCTGGTTCCGGTAGCGCTACCTGCACCAGCGTATCGCCCTGAAACTGAATATCAGCCTGGGTGATTTTGGCAAAGTCTACACAGCCCACCGCCTCTCCTGAAACAATAAGCGCAATTTTAGAGTCCGGTACCCACCGCGATACGTTCTTCTGATACTCCACTACATCCTTAAAATTATAGCGCACCAGTTCCATCCGGCCAAGGTCTTCTACAGAGGTCAACACAGTGTTGTAATTCACTACCACCTCCGGCTCTTTCTTCTCATCTGTTTTGGTAAAAAAATCACCGAACGACCGCCACAGAAAAACACCGAGCGCAATAAGTATAATCCAGGGAATGAGCTTAAGTATAAAACGAAACAGGGGCATGTAAGCAGGATTTGGTTTAGGTACAGATACGGAGTTGCAAATATTATGCTACAAAATTAGCTATACCTGCAGGCCCAGCCGCTGCTCGAAACCAGCATTACCCTGCAAGCCCCCTGTATGCACCGCCACAATGATGCTACCTGCCGGAAAGTAGCCTTGCTTTAGCAAATCAAAGATGCCGTACATCATTTTGCCGGTGTAGATCGGTTCCAGTTGTATGTTGTGCTGCTGCTTAAACTGGTTCATAAATGCCAGCAGGTCCGGCTTTACCTTAGCATAGCCTCCGAAATGATAAACCGTTATGAGGTGCCAGTTGTGATAATTTTGCCCATTGTAATCCTGCACCAGCTCCGCAACCTCCTGTCGCAGGAAATCACCGCCTTTTAATGCCGGAAAGCCTAGTATGGCTTTTTCTCCGGCCAGGCCTGCCACTATTCCGGCCAATGTGCCGCCAGTACCCATAGCGCAGCAGATGTGGCTGTAGTCTATAGTTATGTCGTCTACTATTTCGGTACAGCCCTTTACCGCCAGCAGGTTCGTGCCACCTTCAGGCAACATATATACCTTACCGTACTGCTGCTGCACCTCTTTCAGAAAACCAGGCTCATCTTTCAACCTATACTTCTCGCGGCTGATGTAGTGCAACTGCATACCGCAGGAGGTGGCAAATGCTAGTGTAGGGTTAAGCGGCAGGTGTTCTTCGCCTCGTATGATGCCAATCGTTCGAAAGCCATATGCCTTACCTGCCGCCGCCGTAGCCGCTATATGGTTAGAATATGCGCCTCCAAAGGTGAGCAAAGTATGGTGCCCCTGTTGCTTTGCTGCTTTCAGGTTATATTTCAGCTTCCGCCATTTGTTCCCTGATATATGCGGGTGCAACAGGTCTTCGCGCTTTACCCATAGCGCCACACCCTGCTCCTTTAGCAGGTCATCCTCCAGCTTCTGTAAGGGTGCTTCCATTATACTTCAAAAAGAAGCCCCAGCTATTGCTGAGGCTTTGTTTATACTTTTTAAACTTGCTTGAGTAGTAAATTTACCCTTAGTGTCTCAAAGGAGAAAAACTAAGAGAATTTCAATCTGCAAGACTCAGAACTCGTGACTCAGCACTCCTACTATACTTTCTCCACAATCGGCATTTCCTTTGGCTGTTTCTTTACGCCGTAATAAACCGCTCCAATTATCACCAATAGCAGTAAGATAGAGGAGATAAGAGATATCGTATTGCCTAAAGTATAAGACTGAGGTGCAAATTTAAACTCAATTGTATGTTTGCCAGCTGGCACTTGCATGGCACGCAGCACATAGTTTGCACGGATGTGGTCTACCGGCTCACCATCCAGGTACGCTTGCCAGCCGTCAGCATAGTAAATTTCAGAGAATACAGCCAGCCCTTCCTGTGCCGCCTGGTATTCATACTTCAAATAATTCGGCTCATATTCTACCAGCTTAATATTTGCATTCTCTAAACCGAAGTAGTTCTGCTGCTTGATAGGGAATTTCTTTACATCTATCACAGCCGTTGTGCCTGCATCAAACATTGTCAGCGCGTTGATTTCCTCATCAGCCGACTGTACTGGCTTCACCTCTTTCACAAACCAGGCATTGCCAAGCGGGTCTGGCACACGCTGCACTGGCTGCTGAGGATTACCTGTGATGGCATACTTGGTATTGAGCATGCGTAGCACCTCCAAGTTATTGCGTGAGATGTGGCGGTCGATCAGGTCCTGGTAGCGGCGCAGTTTTGCCCCGTGGTAACCACCTACTGATTTATGGTAATAAGAAGTGCGGGCATCATTAAACGGATTCGGCAAGTTAATTACACGATAACTTAAGTCCTTATCCTGAAGTATCAGCTGATCTACCTGCGTAGGCTGGAAGTAATTTTCCACTACCTGCCGCTGAAAATCACCGTTGTTCAGGTAGCGCTTGTCCACTGCCCAAAGGTCTACCAGTATCAGCACCCCTACACCAGCTATAGCTGCCATAGCAGATACCTTGTTTTTAACATAGAAGTATAGTAAGCCTGCAGCCAACACGATAAAGATTAGCGAGCGGAAAGCATCCGAGCGCATCATGCTTTCACGGTCGGCACGGATGGCATCGATCGGGAACTGCGCCTGAATAAGCTGCTGGTCCGTATCAGACGTGAAGCCGAACGTACCGGCAAACAACCAAACTAGCGCACAGATACCGGCGGTAATACCTCCGGAAATCAGAAGCTTTTTGTCAAGATCCTTGATCAGGCCCCGCTCATTTATCAACTTCCAAAGCGCCAGCAAAGCTAGGAACGGTATGGTGATTTGCGCAATTACCAGTGCCGAGGATACTGCTCTGAACTTGTTATACAGTGGGAAGTAATCAAACATAAAGTAGTTGAACGCCTCAAAGTTCTTGCCCCAGGCCAGCACGATAGATAGTATGGTACCTGCCACCAACCAGCTTGTCCAGCGGCGGTCTACTATAAATAAGCCGAGCACAAAAAGGAAGCAAACTATGGCACCTACGTAAACAGGTCCGCTCGTCATAGGCTGCGGCCCCCAGTACATTGGCAGCCCCTGGTTCACAATCTGCTCGGCCTGTGCCGGCTGTGCTCCCATGTTCAGGAAGGCGTTGTATGTTTCAGAGTCTTTGCCAACAGGTGCAGAGCTGCTACCGCCATAAAAATCAGGGATAAGCAAGGTGATGGTTTCGCCCACGCCGTAGCTCCAGTTAAAAGCGTACTCTCTATCCAAACCACTACCTATATTGTCGCCACTGTTTGGCTGTGTTAACTCTGATTTGCCTCGGATGCTGTGCTCCGTGTATTCAGCTGTAGTATAAAGTCGTCCGAAATTTACGCCTACTGCCAAAATGGCCGCTACTAGTAATACAACGCCTCGCTTTAGGAGTTCAGCTATAGTACCGTGTTTAATCGCATAAATAATCTCAACCACGCCAAAGATCAATACCAGCAACAGCATGTAGTAGGTCATCTGCAGGTGGTTGAAGTGCAGGTTCATGGTGAGGGCAACGGCAAAGAGCGCCGCTCCTATCCAAAGGTTTTTGCGCAGCGCATAAATCAGGCCAGCCAGTACCATCGGTATATAGGCAATGGTAAGCGACTTGGTGTTGTGCCCTGCCTCCAGTATAATCAGGTTATAGGATGTAAACGAGAAAGCTACTGCGCCTACTATAGCTAGCCAGGAGCTCATGCCCATCGCCACCAAAAGTATGTAAGCACAAACTAAGGTGATGAAGATATTACCTGCCAGTGCCGGAAGGTTGAAGGTCAGAACTTTATGAATATAGCCGGACCAGTCGCCAGGGAAGTGTGTTTGAATAAGGTAGGCAGGCATTCCTCCGAACATGGAGTTAGTCCAAAGTGCTTCCTCGCCTGTTTTTTCACGGTAATCCTGTATTTCTTTGGCACCACCCTTAAACTGCAGAATATCATGCTGCGCCAGGGCTTTGTCTTCAAATAAAACCGGCGAGAAATACACCGCCGTCAGGACCATAAAAACTACTAGCGCTAAAATGTGCGGGAGCACATCACGCTTAAAATCGAAGGATGTTGTCATATCTTTCAAAAACCTCATAAATAGAGGTTGAAAGATAGTGGTTTTATTTTACTTCTTCATAATCTACATACTCTCCTCCATCGAAGCCTTTGCGGTTTGGCTGCTCCGGAATGTAGTCAATTTTAACCTTGCCTTCTGCCTTTCTGTTTTGTCCGTCCTGGTAAGTTTGCTGCTCCTGCCGCTGATTCATGTTCGTATAAAAGAAAGAGCCATTGCGCATTTTCTTCTTGATAAACATACCCAATAGCCATCTCAACAGCGTAGGCGCTACCAAACGGATAAAGAAAATAATAAGTAAAGTAGTGAATATGAATTTGATCATGATGCTGTTCTATGTTTCGGTAATGTATACTGCAAAAACAGTACCTATACTTATTTACAACTCCTTTGCCAGCCTTTTGTTACCTGACGTTTTGGCTGAATGCTGCAAAGATAAGGAGTATAGTTTTTAAATGCAGGTTTGAAGAAGCTAGTTCCAGCGGGATAATGGGAGATGTTTCTGTTAGGCTTGGATGCTGTTCCAGCTAATCTTTCTGAGGGCGCCGCTGGCGCAAGTCTTCAAATATGTGTTCTACCATGATGTCGCGTTTGTAACTCCGCTGGCTTGAAAATCCATACTTACAGCTGCTTATACTTTCATAACCTCCTCCCGCTGGCGCTAGCTTGTAGCTAGTGCTTACTATGGTGTAGAGCTTCCAGCTCTACTGGCTTGGAAAGCCATACTTACAGCTGATGTTTGAAGCAGCTTTTCTAATTGTAGCTTATACTTCCATCGCTCCTGATTGCCGCATCTTCAAACAATTTTACCTTCCCACCCGCTGGCGCTAGCTTGCAGCTAGTGCCTATTATGGTGTAGAGCTTCCAGCTCTACTGGCTCGTAGAGCCAAGCCTGTAGTAGCAATGGTTATACTTGTATAGCCTTTGATTTCTACATCTTCAGCCAAGCTATACTTTCTGACTACCGTCTATTCTCCAGCTCCTCTTAAAGCAACAGCCTTTGCTGCGTCTCCGTTTCTGCTCACGCAGAAAGCAAGTTGAAAACTTGCACCATGCCCCGTCACAAGTTACGCTCCGCTAAACTTGCGACATAGCTAAACCAGGAACTGAAACCTTACAATAAGCAGCAAAATCCAACTTTATTACTGTGTTCGACAGGACAAAGAGCTTTGAGGTAACGCTGGTGAGGGTAAGGCAAAATTTATGATCTTCCTTACCGCCTCCCTTTGCCGAAGCTGGCCTGCACACCAATAGAAGGTATAAATGTTAAGCCGGAGTAGCTGTAGCTGGTATTATTCAGAAGCTTATAATCGCCATAGTCCTGGTAGTAGATGGTGAGGGCTGGTAAAATATAGATATACTTAAACCCGAGCTTTGCATTCACGAAGAAGCCGTAAGAGCCGAAGCTGTTTTTCTCCTTAAGCGGGTTCACTTCTTCAATAGCTTTCCCTTGCTTTTTGAATAGCCTGCCAGGGTCGAAACCATACTCAATGTTAGTGTGGTTATATACTGCCCCAAAAGCTATACTTCCGTTCTGCTCCTCTACCCCAAAAGATTTACTGAAGATGATCGGGATCGTATAGTCACGGCGCTTGGCAGTGAATTGAAGCACAGGTTGTAGCTTATCCAGGAACAGATTGTCTATCCAGTCAGAACTTTGGCCAGCGTACTGTAAGCCCACGCTGCCGTACCACGCTCCGGCGGCGGCCCCTACACCCGGATTTTCCGGCGTACCTGTAGGCCCTAGAAACTGGTACTGCGCATCAAACACATGCACACCAGAGGCATATTTATATCCTACATCTACACGCGGTGCCACACCATAGCGCAGGTAAAAATCAAAGGTGGGCCCAACGGGGTCTAAGGCATACGCCAGTAGCGCCCTGGTAGCTGTCTCTACTTCATCAAAGTATACGGAGTCTTTCTTAGCGATAGCGTTTACTGCAGATTTAGCGACATCATCTAGCTGGCCAATAGGCTCTGTAGCAATGTTACCGCCAAAGTTTACTCCTGCCTTAAACTTACCGGGTGCGGTCACTTTCCCGGAATTGATGACAGCACGTGGGGCAGTGCAACTTGCCACTAAACCTAACAGCACGAAAAAGCACACTTGGTGCACCAAAGCCACAGAAATACGCATAAGTTCAGATGTTTAATATGGAGATTCAACAGCATAACGGCTTCTAAGGTTAGAGCCCTACCACTACGCTGACAGGTAGCAGTACCTTGCCTGGCTGCTATTTGTTGCCCTTTGCAAATCTAAAAAATTAACCCGCTCTTTTACAACTGCCTTCTTAAATAGCAAAGCTGTTACCATGAACCATTAGGGCACAGCGGCAGGTATAAATCAAAAAAGCCCCTCTTACGCAGAGGGGCTTTTTTGATTTATAAAGTAGGTAATGCTATTTACTCATGTACATGTTGCGTTCAGAGTATACTTTGGTAAAGTAGTCGTCCTGCAGGTCATCAATAAAGTAAATGGCCTCACCGGTAGACTTCATCTCAGGGCCAAGCTCCTTATTCACTTCAGGGAACTTGTTGTAAGAGAACACCGGCACCTTAATAGCATACCCATGCTTGTAAGGGTTGAACTCAAAATCCTTCACCTTTTTCTCACCCAGCATGATCTTAGTAGCATAATTGATGTAAGGCTCACGGTAAGCTTTGGCAATGAACGGGAACGTACGCGATGCACGCGGATTTGCTTCGATAATATATACTATCTCATTTTTGATGGCAAACTGAATGTTGATAACACCTACTGTCTGCAGCGCTACTGCAATCTTTTTGGTGTATTCCTCAATCTGGTTCATCACGTTCTCGCTCAGGTCAAACGGAGGCAATACGGCATATGAGTCGCCGGAGTGGATACCAGCTGGCTCTATGTGCTCCATGATACCGCAGATGTATACATCTTTGCCATCGCAGATAGCATCAGCCTCGGCTTCGATGGCATTATCCAGGAAGTGGTCGAGCAGCACCTTGTTACCCGGGTGATCCTTTAGGAGGTCAATTACGTGAGCTTCCAGTTCTTTCTCATTAATCACGATTTTCATGTTCTGACCACCGAGCACGTAGCTAGGGCGCACCAAAAGCGGGAATTTTAGCTCTTTACAAAGCTCTAGGGCTTCCTCAGCCGACTCGATAACAGCAAATGGTGGGTATGGGATGCTCAGGTCGCGAAGCAGCGAAGAGAAGGAGCCACGATCCTCAGCCAAGTCAAGCGCCTGGTAGCTGGTACCGAAAATCTTGATGCCGTAGCGCTCCAGTTTTTCCGCCAGCTTAAGAGCCGTTTGTCCACCTAGCTGCACAATTACGCCTTCCGGCTTCTCATGCAGGATAATGTCATAAATATGCTCCCAGAAAACAGGCTCAAAGTATAACTTATCTGAAATATCAAAGTCTGTACTTACTGTTTCCGGGTTACAGTTGATCATGATGGTTTCGTAGCCGCACTCTCTGGCTGCCAATACCCCATGCACGCAGCTGTAGTCAAACTCAATGCCTTGCCCGATGCGGTTCGGGCCAGAGCCTAATACCACTACTTTCTTCTTATCGGTTACAAGGCTCTCGTTCTCTCCTTCAAATGTGCTATAGTAATAAGGTGTGTTTGCCTCAAACTCAGCAGCGCAGGTGTCAACCATTTTAAACACACGCTTAATACCATAACTGGTACGTGTCTGGTGCACTTCACTTTCTTTGCAACGCAGCAGATGCGCAATCTGGCGGTCGGCATAGCCTTTCACCTTCGCCTCGCGCAGCAGGTCAGCCGGAATGGTAGCCAGGGTATACTTCTCGATTTCCTTCTCCATCATATCCAGCTCCTCTATCTGAGCCAGGAACCACGGATCAATTTTAGTGATTTTCTGGATGGTGCTGGTCGGGATACCGATGCGCATAGCATCTTTGATGCTGAACAGGCGGTTCCAGCTTGCGTTAGTAAGGCTGTCGATTAACTCGTCGTAACTGGTTTTCTCTTTGCCATCAGCGCCAATACCATTGCGCTTGATCTCTAAACTCTGGCAGGCCTTCTGCAGGGCCTCCTGGAAAGTGCGGCCGATACCCATTACCTCACCCACAGATTTCATCTGCAGGCCAAGCTTGCGGTCTACACCCGGAAATTTATCAAAGTTCCAGCGTGGTATCTTCACGATCACGTAGTCCAGCGCAGGCTCAAAGTATGCTGATGTTGTTTTGGTGATGGCGTTTTTCAGCTCATCCAGGTTATAGCCAATCGCCAGCTTCGCGGCAATCTTAGCAATAGGGTAACCTGTGGCTTTAGAGGCCAGTGCTGACGAGCGCGAAACCCGCGGGTTGATCTCGATGGCAATGATGGTATCATCGTCTGGATTTACAGAGAACTGCACGTTACAGCCTCCTGCAAACTGTCCGATGCCATTCATCATTTTGATAGCCAGGTCGCGCATTTGCTGGTATACTGTGTCTGGCAGTGTCATGGCCGGGGCAACCGTGATAGAGTCTCCGGTATGAATACCCATTGGGTCGAAGTTCTCAATAGAGCAGATGATGATGATATTGCCCACATTATCGCGCAGCAGCTCCAACTCATACTCTTTCCAGCCCATAATGCTTTGCTCTACCAGCACTTCGTGCGTTGGCGAAGCGTGCAGGCCACGGGTAAGGGCAGCGTCGAATTCTTCAGGGGTATTCACAAAACCGCCGCCTGTACCACCTAGCGTAAACGAAGGGCGAATTACCAGCGGAAAGCCAATTTCCTGTGCTATCTCTTTTCCTTCCAAGAAAGACGTAGCGGTTTCGCCTTTGCAGACATTCACGCCAAGTTCAATCATCTTCAGTCGGAACTGCTCCCGGTCTTCTGTTGTCTCGATAGCCTTGATATCCACGCCAATGATGCGCACGCCATACTTCTGCCACACGCCTGCCTTGTCGCAGTCTATAGCTAAGTTCAGCGCTGTCTGCCCACCCATGGTAGGCAGCACGGCATCTATCTTGTGCTTTTCTAAAATCTCAATAATATATTTCTTCTCCAGGGGCTTCAGGTATACATGGTCTGCCGTCACAGGGTCAGTCATGATGGTAGCTGGGTTGGAGTTGATTAATATTACTTCTATTCCCTCCTCTCTAAGCGAGCGGGCGGCCTGGGAGCCAGAATAGTCGAATTCGCAAGCCTGGCCGATAACTATAGGACCAGAACCAATAATAAGAACGGATTTAATCGAGGTGTCTCTAGGCATTGGGTTGGTATGTATAAATTGCCCAAAGTTAGCGCTAAATGTTTGGGGGTACAAGAAAAAAAACGCTAACCTCAGTTTATTTAAACTTCACACCAGCTCAAGCATGATGCTTAGGAGTACCTTTTAAGGAATAAACGGCCGTTAATTTACCTCCTTCAGTACATAAAAGCACCTTTTCAGTTGCTCTGGTTTAGAAATCTCCTCAGCACTCGGCGCATAATTTCTTCCCCATTATCCCGGTAAATAAAGCCATGCCCACCAGAATCCAGTACTTCGAAATGCCAGGCTGGGGCTTCGGCTTTATGTGCATCATAAATCGCTTTGACAGAATCATAGGGATAGACCTTGTCATCTCTGGCATGAAGGGAATACAGCGGCTTTTCACCAGAAAGATTTGAAAAGTTTATCGTTCCGGTTTTGAGTTCAGGATAGGCGCTAAAAGTATAAAAGCCCGCAAAATGCTCTGGAGCATGGCTGATAAACCAAAAGGTGTCTGTGCCACCATTCGACATGCCGCCCAAGTATACTTGCTGCGCATCAATATTATATACCTGCTTGGTATGCTGAAGCATGGAAAGTATGTTTTCGAAGGCTTTCTGCTGCCCTACCCAACCAAAGTCTTTTTTACCGAAAGGGAACAGAACAATGGCGTTATACTTGTCTGCCACCGTGAAAATGGGTTCTTCCGCAAACTCAGGATCTTTATACTCAAAGTTCTTTAGGTTTACTACTCCCCCATGCAGGTACACGAGCAGCGGGTAAGATTTGCGGGGGTTATACGACTTAGGCACATGCACCAGGTAAGGCACGTTTACAGTATCTGCCTGTGCAAAGTATAATGCATATCCGCTGTTGGCAGGCTTATACTTTGCACGGCTGCTGCTTGCCTTCAGTGCATTGCTATAAATAGTCCTAAGCCATTCTTTGCTTTTGAGAGTCTCGGGTAACTCCTGCCCCGATACCACCTGGCTCAACAGGGAAAGCGCCAGTATAAGGTTTGTCAATTTGATGTGGGTTTGTTTTTATAGCTTAAGTCTGAAGCAAAGCTATGAAAGGCCGCTAGTACAAAATTGTACGATTGAGACATTACAATTCTCTCTTTTCAAAATCCAGGCACCAGAAAGTATCTTTCTGCCCCAGGTTTGTACCTGTATGCAACAGATTTTTTGGGCTATAGCCGGTCCATTTGCGGCATTGCTTGTTCCAGTGCGATTGGTCAGTATGACGGGTGGCATGAGCTAATGCTGTAAGCGTCTGCTTGTCCTCGGGGTTTGTAGCCAACTGCAACACCTGCCTAAACCGTGCAATCTGGCGGTATACTTCTGGCGAGCAAGCAAAATGCTGCTGAAACAGGCGATACATGTGCCTACGGCTGATGCCATGCTGCTCAGCTACTAAGTGCAAAGACAGTGGCGCGTCTAAGTTAATAACCGCAGCGTGCAGTGACTCCAGCAGGCACTGAGGCTTTGGGTTAAGTAAGGAAAGGAAAAAGTCATCAAGAAGGTTTACAAGTTGAACCGGATCAGCAACCGAAAACACTCTTGCCTGCAGTGCATCCAAAGCACCGCAGAACGGGTCTACAGCCGCCACAAAATTTGGTGCTAATAGGCCAACAGGCTGCTCAGTAAAAGCTGAAAGACCTAGGGGTTTAAATACTATAGCGACTTTATTCAATGGGCCGGAATGATGGACCCAGAGTGGCGCCTTCCTAATCACAGTTAGCAGGGCTAGGGGCTTACCTGAAGCGCTATACTGCACATGAGACCCTGCTTCATCAAAGTAGAACCCTGCTCTGCTAAATAAAGACAACGAGTTGTTGAGGTGTGGAAAGCACTGGTAACGCAGCTGCGTGTCTTTATCATCGTAGCGTTGAATGTAGTAATAATCAATGTATGGCTCTAATGTAGGAGCCAGCGGGCAAAAGCTGGTAAAATCCATACTAGTAAAGGATAAGGCTAAACAAGCTAAGCATTTTATAATGCAAAACCAACTGTCTCACTGTGTGAGCCTCGTCTAAAGCTTCTCCACCTTGGGTGCTATTATAATGCTGCAATAGTATTTATACTTGGAGTTTGGGTTATAGGCAATGCCAATGCCTATGTGCGTGGCAGGGTCAGATTCTTTGTTAAGACTGAGCAGGTGCTTGCGGTGGCCTAAATTTGGTACGCCCTGGTCTTCTATCAACTGCCGGATAAAAACCAGCGGGCTTTCTGTGTTAGCTGCAATAGACTCTACATTGTTGGCACGGGGGTCTTTAGAAAAGTACTCCGGAAGCGGGTAGTTTGCCTGCCACAGGTAATAATTCATGCCCTTGCCTTTCTTATCAACGTGGCCAAAGTAGTTGTTTCTGGCCATATCCCCGGCTTTTTGCTGTGCCAGTTTTGCCAGGTTATCATCCCAAACAAAGGGTTGGCGAGGAGGTATGTTGGCAATAGCAGGCAATTTATACTTTTGAGCGTACTGCTTCGGGTCTTGCCGAACGCTATTCAGCTCCTCAAAGCTCACCTTTGCGGCCTCCTTTAAATCGTAATTGGGCTGCTGAACCAGTGGCAACAAAAAGGTTAACCACAGCAGCATGTACTTCATCAACACCATATTGCATTCTTCTTCCTGCCCTATAACGCGGAGCACCAGTATAAATTGAGTAGAGGCAAACAATCCTGCTCAAACGCGTAAACTATACTATAACTAAACTTTACAACTATGGCACCGAAAGCAGACGATATCATCACAAACTCAGACGAGGGCAAGCGCTTACCAGATAGCAACCCCGAACCACTTACCGGAACAAAAAAGAAAGAGGTGGACATACTGGAGACTGGTTTTGAAGGCAAAGAAGAAGGCGGAAACGCTGCAGCCAGAAACGAAGAAGACACTCGCAAGCTAGACGGCAGCAACGCAAATACGCTGCGCACAAAATAATTTTCTTGCTTACGCAAAAGGCCCATCTGGTTGCATAATACAACCAGATGGGCCTTTTGCTGCTCTAACAGCAGCTGTATACAGCAAATTTCCTATTCTACTTATACTACTATCACTTGCCTCACTAGCCTATATGTATCTTATATAGAGGCTCGGAGCCTTAAAAGCTTGTTTTATAACGACAAATTAAGTAAATTATTATGTGCTAACTGATTAACAAACAAGTTTCTATGGTTTTATTTGAAGCGTCCTACCTGCATCTAGCGTATTATGCAGCACATGATGTGCTTATAAGCCAGTGGTACGGGCGCTGCACCAGCTCAGAGTATCGAGATGCCTTAGAACGCTTTATGCATTATGTAGTTTCGATGAACATACAGTATGCCATTTCGGATCGGCGCCTGCTACCTCCGCTTTCAGACGAAGATGCCCAATGGACAACCGAGGTCTTCTTAGAAGGCTTTCGGAAGCTACCGCTGAAGCGGTTCGCTATCATCAAATCTTTTAGCTCTTCTGCCGGAAAACAACTACACAATTCTATATGCAATAAGTATAGGCCGCTTTCTTTTGAGGCAAAATCATTCAATGATTTAACCTCTGCCTATGATTGGCTAACCACACCAGAACATGTATAACGCCAGTACCACGCAATCGCGTTTTCTATTGCATCTCACTTAGCTCAATCAGTTCGCTCTGCCAAACAACCGCTCTCACGCCTACGCCCATTTCCTGCATCTACAACAATCGGTTTCGCTACTTATAGTACTGCAGCTATAGCATAAATCAGTATCTTGCTTTGTAAATATTTAAAGCTAAAGCCCCGAAGCCACTATGCTGTATGCCATACTTAAACTGATCTACCGCATGGGGCTAAGGGTGTTTTTCAGAAGGATTGAAGTCTGAAACCGCAACCTGATGCCCAAGCAGGGGCCGCTATTAGTGGTAAGCAACCACCCTAACACGTTTATGGACCCTGTTGTAACGGCATCGTTGCTACAACAGCAGGTATATTTTATAGCCAAAAGCACAGTGTTTGGGAGTGGCTTTCAAAACTGGGTGCTACGCCAGATGCACCTCATACCTATACAACGGCGCGAGGATAACCCTCAGCAGGAAGTAAACAACGCAGAAGCCTTTGCTGCTAGTTTTAAAGCCTTACAAGAAGACAAAACACTGCTCATCTTCCCGGAAGGTAACAGCTTTAACCAACGCCGCTTGCGCAAGATAAAAACTGGGGCTGCACGTATAGCACTAGGCGCTGAGGCCGAACACAACTTTAGCCTAGGTATCAAAATACTGCCCGTTGGACTGAATTACTCCGCCCCTACACGCTTTCGCAGCGATGTGTTTGTAAATGTGGGGGAACCGATTGAGGTCGCTGATTATGCAGCGGCTTACCAGCAGGACGGCTCATCTGCGGTGCAGGCACTCACAGAAACAATGCGGCAGCGGCTAGAGTCTCTTATCATACATACCCCTACGGATGAAGAAGATGAGCTGGCGCGCCAGATAGAAGCTGTTTATAAAGAAGAACTATCTGCCACCATACCCGCTACCGCCCCCGCTTATGCACACGACTTTCTGCTGACCCGGGAGATCATTAAAAGTATAAACTATTTCAGCCGAGTTTCCCCGGAACGGGTATCAAGCTTAAAGCAAAAGATAAGTGCTTACCAGCTAGAACTAACACGCTTGCGCCTGCATGATGCAGTAGTGGGCAAGGGCAGCCCAGCTGTGTTCTGGCAAAGTATAATAGGTGCGCTACTGCTGGCGCTAGGGCTTCCAGTATTCCTGTTCGGACTGCTTCACAACTATGTACCTTACTTAATACCTTCTAAAGTGGCACGAGCTGCTACAGACGAAGAAGAATGGTATGCGCCGGTGATGTTAACTGTGGGGATGTTCGCCTTTCCTATCTTTTATGCACTTGAGACATGGCTTGTTTTTGAATGGCTGGGGCTAACTGGCTCAAGTATACTTGCTTACTTGGTGGCGCTGCCTTTTAGTGGATTTTTTGCACTTGGCTACTGGGGCATGTTACAAAAAACGCAGGCACACTGGGTGCTGCTAAGGCTTTTCGTTAAACGCAAGGATACCCTAGCAAAGCTGCGCCTGCAAAGGGCCTGCATTATTCAGGAGTTAGAGCAGGCAAAACAAGAATACCTGCAGCATGCAAAACATTTGCATGTTAGCAGAGAGCAATAAACTTTCAAGCACACAATACGAAGTTGCAGGCGCATGAAAGTAGCACTTATAGGAGCTATATAGTAGTTAAAGATATTTAAAGCCTGAAAGAATAGTACTTATAAGGTCGCCTTTTTTTCAGAAGGCTCGTAGAACTGCTAAAGTTAAAATACTTTAACAAAAAAATATTGAATGCTATGAAAAAGAACTTTGTAACGTTTTGCGCCGCAACATTTGCTGTAGCCGCGCTTACATTTGGTTGCTCTACCTCCGATACAACAACTGACGCAGAAGGTGGAATGGACACAACAGAAGGCTACGATAACAGTGGCTACGACACAGGCACGACTACCACGGGTACGACTACTACGGGAACAACCACTGGTATGACAACAGGAACTACCACTGGCACAACATCTGGAACTACTTCTGGCACAACAACCGGAATGACTACCGGCACTACAACTGGTACCACAAGCGGAACAACTTCTGGTACAACCACTGGTATGACTACCGGAACAACTACTGGCACTACTACCGGAACAACTACTGGCACTACTACCGGAACAACTACTGGCACTACAACCGGAACAACTACTGGTACTACTACCGGTACTACAACCGGTACTACTACAGGCACAACAACCGGAACAACTACTATGTAGTAATAAACCGGGTGAATCTAATATGCAGAAGGGCAAATACCAATTGGTGCTTGCCTTTCTGTTTTTAAGAAAGAGAGGCCTCTGATGAAATACCTGGAACTGTACCTGCGAAAAGTATTTACCGTAGACTTACGCGCCTTAGCCGTTATGCGGATCTGGTTGGCAGGCATCATACTTACAGACCTGGCCATTCGGGCATCAGACATGGAGGCGCATTATTCCAACATGGGTGTATTGCCGCTGCATGTGCTGCACCAACACCTATGGCTCCCTCATTTCTTCTCGCTCCATACACTAAGTGGCTTGTGGCAGGTTCAGCTGATACTTTTTGTACTGGCTGCCCTGTTTGCGCTTTTTATGCTGCTAGGATATAAGACACGCATTTCTACCGTTGCTTCTTGGCTCCTGCTACTTTCCCTCCAAAACAGGAATCCTTTGATTGAGCAGGGAGGTGATGATCTGTTGCGCATGCTCTTGTTCTGGGGCATGTTCCTGCCTTGGGGAAGGTTCTATTCTGTTGATGCTGCCCAAGTAAAACAAACGGCTATCGCCGCACCGAAAACCAGCTACTTTAGCGTAGCAACAGCAGCCTATATTCTGCAAATAGGGCTCGTATACTTTTCTACAGCTCTGCTAAAAAACTCACCGGAATGGACCACCGAAGGCACTGCTTTATACTATGCACTTAGCCTCGACCAAATTCTGATGCCCGGCGGTCGGCTAATTTACCCTTACCCTGAACTGCTGCGCGTACTTACGCATATCTCCTATTATACAGAACTGCTTTTGCCATTTCTGTTGCTGATACCCTTTTATAACAACTTCTTTAGGCTGGTGGTGGTCGGGGTGCTGACGAGCTTTCACATTGGTATTAGCCTTACCTTGTTTGTAGGTTTGTTTTACCTGATCAACATTGCTTCTGTTACTGGCCTGTTGCCACCTCCCGCTATGGATTGGATTGACAGGAAACTTTTTAGTTCTTTCCACAAGACCAGGTTTGGGCCGTTTAAGCGCATCCTACAGCACTTCAGGAAACTGGCCTTTTTCACTGTACATATTCGTATCCACCGCCCGCTTATACCTAACTATCTGCTGGTGCAGCTCCGTAACGGCTTTGTGGCTGTTGCGCTGTTTTACTGCATCTGGTGGAACCTTAGCGGCACTACGTTGCCCACTCCGAAAATACCTGATGATAGCCGCTGGCTTGGCTATACGCTTCGGCTAGATCAGCACTGGGGCATGTTTGCGCCTACTGTTTTCAAGGATGATGGCTGGTACATATATGAGGGTAGCACAGCAAAAGGACTGGCTATTGACCTGAACCAGCAAGGCAAAGAAGTAGACACTATCAAACCGGCTTCAGTAATGTCGCTGTTTAAAAACGACCGCTGGCGCAAGTACTCTGAAAACTATCTGTTTGTGCACAACGCCTATATGCGCCCCTACTACTGCAATTACCTGATGCGGCGCTGGAATGAAGCCCACCCTCAACAGCAGATAAAAAAGCTGGAGGTAATATACATGCTGGAGCCATCTCTGCCGGATTATCAGGTAGCCACTCCTAAACGGGAAGTACTTTGCAGCTGTGCCAACCAGCCAGAATAAAAAGTATTCCGGCTATACCCTCATCAACATACAGCTGAAATCCGTACATACTACTAAAACAGGTTAACTTAAATACGAAACACTATGAAAAGAACATATGCATTTTTACTTGCCTCAGCCATGCTCATGAGCACGGGACTCTACAGCTGTACTGCTGATAATACTACAGGCGTAGAAACAGACGGAACATCTAATAACGGCGCAGGAGGCACATCTACAACAGCTGCCCCTGGTGACATGAGCCCGCTGGATACAGCTAGAAACTCTGGCTCAGGCACTATGAACGACACCACAAACAACAGTGCCACTACTACTCCGTTAGGAAACCAATAGTACATTTAAACGACAAAAGCAGAAGGGGCAGGTACTTTAAAGTACCTGCCCCTTCTGCTTTTGTGGATGACTTAGCTTTAGTCTCTTTCGTTGCTAATGGCATAGCCTATTGCAGCTGCTACTAAGCCCCCTAAGAGGTAATAACCTACCGTCATAGCCTGTGTTTTAGTGGTTCTGTTGCTTGGCTCCTCGCCCAGCCCTAATGGCCCTGGCAGCAAAACAGCCCCTGCTCCGGCAGTGGCACCAAGTATAGCACCGCGCCACCAGGCATCTTTCCCCGTACCGGCCAGGCTGTAGTATAGCGAGTTAGATAGCACATCACCAGCCAGTGCCATGGTGTGCAGCTCGTCTTTATCCTGAGGGGGTTCTGCATCAGCCTTGCGCATTAATTTGGAAATAGAACGCATGCCTAATACATCCATGCGTGGTGCATCAGGCACAAAACGCCGCATCGATTCGTGTACAAGCGTAAGCACACAGGCTCCTGCCAGGCCACCTGCCATTGATTTTATCACATTGTTCATAGTTGAAGTTTTAGGTTTTGCCTTTGGCTGGCTTTTACCTGTATAGCTTTTTACGCCCTATAAGGTTACAGTTACTTTACCACCTGCAGCACATCGGCCTCTACACCGTCTTCGCCTACCAAGCGTGCAACGGCAGGGCTATCGAAAACTACCAGCACACGCTTATCATCCAACACAGCGAGTCCTTCGGCTTTATCTTTGCCGGTGTTTTCGCCGCTACCATGAGGCACTTCGCACAGCCGCTCCAATTCATTGTTATGCACCAGTTGCTCTTCCTGTTTGTTTACTGCCTTGGGCCAGCGGTAAATGGCTATCACACCATCTAAATCCATGGTAGGGCCGGCTAATAAGTAAATATCATCACCCAAAACGCGCAGCTCCCTTATGCCTTTCCCTCTCAGGTTCAGAAAGTGCTTACGGTACGGCCTATCGGCTGTTAGCTGCTTCAGGTGTAGCATTCCTTCCTCATCTTCTTCCGGCTCTACCTCCAGCACCATTGCCCAACCTCGCACTACCGGGCCACGCAGACCTATAAATATGCGCTTTCCATGTATGGCTAAGCCTTCTATATCAAAGCCGTTGTCTTTGCCCGGGATGTTCATGAAAGGAGCAATGTGTGGGTCCTTCTCCAGCACTTCGGTAAGCATGCTGCTATTTGTATTACCGCGCAACTGTGCCGCACGCAAGGTATGGTCAGGCTTATCTGGGTCAGGGGCCTCTTTATGTAAAGTATAATCTCCTGTAGCCTCATCTTTCAGGATGGGGATGCGTGCAAGCAGGTAGCGGTTCGGGTCGTTTTTAACTTTAGCCAGGCGTTTAATCTGTTTCGCAATTGTATCATGCCGCTTTGGTTTACAGCGCTTGAGGCTATGGGAGCCAATGAGCCAGAGGTAATGATCAGCCATACCCATGCCCTCGATATCTATCTCGCTGTTATCCTGGTCGGGCAGGTCCAGAAACTGGTTCAGATCAAAGGACTTGTGCGCTGCAAAAGCCCCATCAGGCTGTAGCGTCAGCCGCTCAATAGAAGTGCGCTCATCGCAGCTAAGCCACAGGTTATCGCCGCTATGGAAAGCGGTAGAAAGCCCGTTACGCACATGTTTTCCTTCGGCTCCACGACCCAGTGCAGGATCGAAATGAAGTATAACCTTATCTTTCATTCTGCTGTTTTAGTATGTATCGAATTATTACGTACTGTTACTGATTAGGTAAGGCAACACGTGCAACTTAAACTTAAAACGATGGAATCTGATAGAAAAATACTCAAAACAGAGAAAGCGACTTTTGGAGGCGGATGTTTCTGGGGCGTGGAGGTAGCACTTCGTAACGTTAACGGCGTTATAGACACCACTGTAGGTTATATGGGTGGCCATGTGCCTGACCCAACCTATCAGGATGTATGCTCTGGCAGCACAGGCCATGCAGAGGTAGTGCAATTAGTGTATGATCCGGCTCAAGTGAGCTTTGACCAACTGTTACAGGCTTTTTGGAGAGCCCATGACCCAACACAGCTTAACCGCCAGGGGCCGGATGTAGGCTCGCAATACCGCTCCGTGGTTTTCTTCCACTCTGATGAGCAGCGCGTTATAGCTGAAACAACTAAAGAAAACTGGCAGCAGTCGCCGGAGTTCAGCAGCCGTGAGATTGTAACTAAAATTTCTCCCGCCGACGTGTTTTATCCCGCTGAAGAATACCACCAGCAGTACCTGATAAAGCGGGGCATGGCTAGCTGCCGGGTATAAACTTTAAAACAAAAAAGCCGGACCTAAAGCCCGGCTTTCTATAACATCAGTTGTTACGCTCGTTTATTTTACGCGCGCATTAGTGCTTGCTGAGCTTGAGCCGCTGTTGCTACTTGCACTCGGCGAACCTGAATTCTGCTGCTGTTGCTTGTTCAGGTCTTTCATTTTTTGCTGAGCAGTAGAGGCTGCTGAGCTTATCTGATTCTTTACCTTACTTTTGTTTTTGTTATTGATAGCCAACCATCCAGCACCTAAAGCCAGCAACGACCCTCCAACAACCTTTTGGGTAGTAGTAAGACCATTCACTTTGTTTGCTGCTGTACTGCCAAACTGCATAAGCTTATCCTGAATATCCTTCATTCCGCCTTTGCCTGAAGTAGCCTGCTGGTTACTGCGGCCCTGCATGTTCTGGCTGCTGCTGTTGTTTGATGTAGCGTTGTTAGCAGATGGCGAAGAAGTAGCAGAGGATGAACTGTTGCTACGGTTTGTATTATTGTTGCCACTACTGTTCTGACTTGAGCCTTGAGGCGTTAAGTTAGAATTAGATTGCGCTTTTGATGTTTGTGGTGCCTGGTTGTTATTCTTATTATTTTCCATGAG
>NZ_JBHTLD010000062.1:0-21943 GCF_042678745.1 Pontibacter rugosus
GCAACAAATTAATTATACAACCTATCTATTTTGCAACTTTTATATTAAAACCTGCAAAATAACGCTCAACCAGCAATTGAGTTGTCGCTTTATCAGGAATTTTCTTTCTGCTTTGCCTGTAGCTCAATTAGGTGTTAACTAATGAAAGAAATATGATCTTTGTTGTTTATTAAGGCCATGCAACGCTATGAAATTAGTGACAAGACCCGGCAGCGTGTCTTTGAACTACTGCTCGGCAAATCCACCAATGCCTGACGCACGGCCCAAAACAACAGCCAGTTCCTAAGAGCATACTTTAGCTTGAGTAACTGGCCGTGCCCCCTTCCAAGGCCTTATAGAGCGCTACTGCCCCTAGCTACTCGTTAGCAAATGATTTGCTGCTAGGCTGTGAAAGGTGTGAGGGAGCACGTGTTCGGAGCATTTCCTTGAGCTCCTCCACCGTCTGCAGCATTTCAGAGTTAGCGTCTTTGACTGGAAACTTTTTGAAGGGCTATTCTAATTCAACTGTTTACTTTAATTACCATTCAGTGCCGTCAAAGAGAAGTCCATCAACCTCTCTAACACCAATGGATCACTAAGAGAAATGGTAAAAGAACAGGGATTGATCCTTGCCGTCTCAGCATGTAGCATCAGAAGGGAAGTGCTAGCAGGCTCACCTTAAGCGTGATGACCTAATAAGGTGGTAAGCATCCTGTCTGCCACAACCGCAGGATTCACCGGCATAAAGTATTTGAGGAGATCGCCGCCCGGGGCAAAGCCTCGCCTGGCTGGTTCTATGGCCTCAAGCTGCACTTGGTAACCAACCAGCACGGTGAACCGATCCGCTTTCTCATCACACCGGCCAACGTGGCAGACAACAATCCAAAGGTGCTCTCGCTGCTGCTCACCGGGCTCAAATGCAAGTGCTACGGCGACAAAGGGCATTTGTCTTCTTTACTGGAAGAGCTGCTGGAAGAGAGCCTGCACCTGGTGGCCAGACTCCGCAGGAACATGAAAAACATGCTCATCACCCTGCAGGACAAAATGGGCCTGCTCAAAAGGGGCAGGCATCGAGGGTGCCAACGGCATTTTGATGAGTGTCTGTGACATCGACCACACGCCACACAAACCCGCTCAACGCCTTTGCCTAGATTTTCTCCGGACTTCACTGCCTATACCTTTCTGGAGCAGCAGAACAGGCAATTTAAACCTGCCAGAATTAATGCCTAATGCCCGAGTTCACGTTATCGATAACAAAACATTACAACTGTTAATCATGGGGTCCCTGGTTCGAGCCCAGGAGGGGGAGCAGAAGCCACTCAGAAATGAGTGGTTTTTTTGTTTTCGATCAAATCTTGCCTACTCTTCTTTAGCAGCCTTTCTTCACTTCCTGCTAACCTTTTTACCGCCTATACAGTAACAGTAACATGGCAATATTATCATATTTCGCCCTGGCTGTTATGTTGTCATCTAAGCTTTAGCCAGCGGTTTCACTAAAAGATAAAACTATGAAGAATATAAGACCTTACCTGATGACACTGCTTGTGCTGCTCACCTTTACCATGAGTAGTTGCGAAGTGATAGGAGACATATTTAAAGCGGGCATGTGGACTGCTTTAATTATCATCGTGCTGATCGTGCTGCTTGTTGGCTGGCTTTTCAGAAAATTCAGAAGATAAGTGTAACAGCTATAAAACAGAAGAGGAGCTCTAGTTAGTAGAGCTCCTCTTCTGTTTTATAGCTGTTATCGTTTTTACCTCGAGCGCTTCGGCATTGTACCTAGTATATAATCCCAAAGCGGCGATGATACACCAAAAGCTTTCTCATGATCTTTGTAGTGATGGATGCTGTGGTTAATCCAAAGCTGCTTCAGGAAGTTCTTTGGTGGCGGATAAGCATGCACAATGTAATGCACCAACAGGTACATAGCATAGCCAAACAAGACACCAGCCACCACTCCAAACACAAACGTGCCAAAAAATACCTTAAAAATAAAGAAGAAAGCAGAAGCATAAAGTATACTTACAACCGGAGGCATGGCCAGGCGCTTTTTATCTTTCGGAAAATCGTGGTGGTTGCCATGGAACAGGTACTGCAGCCTTGCTTTGAAAGGCGTATCTGTACCCATATGGAATACGTAGCGGTGCGCCAGGTACTCAATAAGTGTGAAAATAAACCAGCCTAAAAAGAAAAACCCAATAGCTTCAAGTATATTAATGAAGCTATGCGTGATTCCATAGTATAGAAGTCCTACTGCTATGATAAGAAATATAGAAATTGGTAAGGCGATGTGCGTTCTGGTCATTTTCTCCAGAATCGGATTCTTGAAGAGCTGTGCACTTCCTTTATGATTTGGTTTCATAATTTAGATTTGCTGTATTCTTTTAACGCTGCAAAAATACTTAAATTTTAAGATGAAGCCACTTAATAATGCTTCACACCTTAAAGTATAACGGGTATGCAAACTATAAGTTGAGAAGCTGCACCATCCTTTCTATGCATTGCTCACTTGCCTGCAGCACATGTGTTGCGCGGTCGTAGAACTGCTTTCGGTAGTCTAATGTTTTAGCTAAAAAAGAAATTAAATCTGTTTCACTTTTGCCTGTGAGCAATGGCCGCTCCTCCTGCCCCTGGGCTATCAACCTGCTGCTCAAAACATTAATCGAAACATCTAAAAAAATACTTATCCCATACTGGTTGATAAAGTCTATGTTATCAAAAAAGCAGGGAGCACCGCCACCTGTAGAGATCACCGCTTGCTCATACTGCTCAACCAGTTCTTCCAGAGCTTTTCGTTCCAGTACTCTAAAATAATCCTGCCCCTGCTGCTCAAAAATCTGTGCTATACTTTGCCCCTGCTGCTGCACAATGTACTCATCCAGGTCTATGAAAGTATAGCCTAGGTGCTGCGCCAGCTGTCGCCCCAAAGTGGTTTTGCCACTCCCCATCATACCGATTAAAAAGATGAGCATCTTTTATAGTTGTGAATTAGAAATTGTGAATTGGTGATATTTTTTAAACGACAAGGAAAGCTTGGGCTGTAGCAAATATGAACGAAACAAAAGTAGTTCTCCAAAGAAGCCGGAACTACAATCTATGGAAGCATAATTTCTAATTCATAATTGGCGAATCGCCAACAAAGCTCTAGTCCAGCTTTACCCGTGGGTCCAGCAAAGTATAAAGCAGATCTACAAGTATGTTGATGAGCACGAACAGGAAAGCCACAAAAAGCGTAGAGCCCATCACAAGCGGGAAGTCCAGGTTCTGTACAGCTTGTAGGGTTACTGAACCCAAGCCCTTCCAGTTAAAGATATACTCGATAAAGAAAGCACCTGCCATAAGCGAGGCCAACCAACCTGATATAGCCGTTACCACAGGGTTTAAAGCGTTCTTAAGCGCATGCCCGGCAATAACGCTATACCTGCTCAAGCCTTTGGCCCGTGCCGTTCGGATGTAGTCCTGCGACATTACATCCAGCATAGAGCTGCGCGTAAGCTGCACGATAATAGCCAACGGACGAATGCCTAACGCAATAGCTGGCAGCAGCAGGTTGCGCAGCATCAGCTGTTTTCCCTCAAAGGCATCTATCTCATACAACTGGCCTGTCAGGCTTAGTCCTGTCCAGTCGCTCCAGTAATACCCGAAGGTGATGGCGATAAGTATAGCAGCCACAAATGATGGCACCGAGATACCGAGCACAGAGCCCGTGACTAACGTATGGTCGAGGGTACTATGAGGCCGTAACGAAGCCAGCACCCCGAACAGTATTCCGAACACGGTAGCAATAAGCATGGCAGCCGCGGCAAGCCAGAGCGTTCCGCTAAAATGATCGAGCAAAATTTCGGTTACGCTTTTGTTGCTTTGGAAAGAACGGCGCAGGTAAGGCGTTTTCCACACCAGCACATCATTGCCAAAATCGACCAAAGTGTTATACTCATACTTCTCCAGGTTTGCCTCTGTATCCTCGTGCACTGATACCGGCGATACATCATTGATGTAGTATAGCAGTTGCAATGGTAGCGGCTTGTCCAGGCCCAGGTCCTTTGTGATGGCCTCGCGTGTGGAAAGGTCGGAGCGTTGGCCCGCCAGCAGCGCCACCGGGTCACCGGGCAACACATTGAACAGGAAAAATATCGCCACCAGCACACCCAGCATGATCAGCAGGCCATGCCCTAATCGGCTACATATAAATCCTATCAGTTTCATGTATGATGTTTGATTGCTTCTAAAGCCAGAATTTTGCTTTCCTTAACGAGGTGCTACTCCTCCGGTGCCAGCAGTTCCTGCACTTCTTCCAGTTCTGGGGTATCGTTGTGGTGCCATTTGCCTTTCACGGTACCATCCTGCAACAGCACAATGCCGGGATTAGAGCGGATAATCGTTTTCAGTACTGTTCCATCGCCAAAGTAGTATGGCGCCGCCAGGTTTACCTCATGCCGGAACACCTCAAAATCCTGGGTGCTGCTGCTGGTAACAACCAACGGTGTAATGCCAGCTTTTTCAGCGGCTTTCACCAGCGCGTTTATACTTGCTATGTTTTGCTGATCAGCCTTTGCCACGCTCTGCACAAGAATCAGAAGTTTGTTTCCATTAAGCACTTCCTGCGTATGATCACCCTCGTTGTTCCAAACGTTGAAGTCTGTGATCTTAGGGCCATCTTCCGGGTTTACTGCCACCATTTCTTTAAAAGTATAGGTGGTATCCATCGGGTATTCCTCGAATTCTTCTTCGTCACCGTCTTTCACCATAATGTACTTGTAGCGCAACGGAGCTGACGACTTCATGAGCGTAGGGATATGGTTTCCTACTTTGTAGGCGCGGAAGTCGATGTACGGCAGGTGCTCATAAGCATACCAGCCAACTATAACAGCTAAAGCTGTTGTTATGATAATGATGATAGCGCCGGATGCAGGTCGCATAAACGGCTCCAGGTACCGCTGTGTAAAAAGCAGCACCACAATCATCACCAGCAACACGATATCTTTTGTGAACGACTCCCACGGGGTAAGCACAATGGCATCTCCGAAACAGCCGCAATCAGTTACTTTATTGTAGAAGGCCGAATAAAATGTTAGGAAGGTGAACAACACAATCATCACCAACAACAGCCACAGCACCACCTTTAACTTATACCGCACCAGCAGGGCCACACCCAACACAATTTCAGAAGCACTGAGGAATATAGAAAGAAACAGCGCATACGGCTCAAAGCTCTTAAAGAAGGGGGCAATATCCGTGGAGAATACCTCGAAATACTCCTCTAGCTTGATCGCTGTACCCACAGGATCGTTCAGCTTAATCAGGCCTGAGAATATGAACAACACTCCGACAAAAAGCCAGAAAAACTTACTTATAAACTTCATCAACTTAAGTTAAGGAATTAGAAAGTCAAAGGATTAATCAGCGCATTGCATAGCTATACTCCCGCAACCTGAGCGCTGCCACAGCAACAACAAAGCTTACTTTACCTGTTCCGCAAAACCAGATTTAATCAAGGCAAAAACGGCATAGTTGATCATATCGCGGTAGTTTGCCTCCACACCCTCTGATATCAGGGTATGGCCTTCGTTATCCTCTATTTGCTTCGTACGAAAGAGCTTCATCAGAATAATATCGGTAATGGAGCTTACCCGCATATCACGCCAAGCCTCGCCATAGTCATGGTTTTTGGCCGTCAACAGTTTCAGGTTTTCCTCGATATGATGCGTATACTCGCGCTCCACTTCCTCCGAAGAAAGGCTCATGGGTGCATCCGCAGTCAGGTGCAGCTGCATCAGGGCAATAACGCAGTAGTTAATAATACCGATGAACTCTCCGTTGATGTCATCTTCCACCAGCTGCTTTCCCTTTTCCTGAATCGAGCGGATACGCTGTGCTTTGATAAAGATCTGATCAGTGATAGACGGAAGCCGCAGCACGCGCCAGGCGGTGCCGTAGTCTTTGGTCTTCTTCACAAATGTATCCTTGCAGCGCTGTACTACCTGATTATATTCCTGCTGTGTTTGACTAATCAACTTTTTAGCTTTAATTTTAAAATTAATTGACCCGGATGACTACATTGGAAGCGAAAGATACGCTTTTTAAGAAAAAATACACACTAAACTGCCGCGGAAAGCTGCTGTCGCTGGAGGTGCCTTTGGTAATGGGCATTCTTAACCTTACTCCTGATTCTTTTTACGCTGGCAGCCGCCTTAGCTCTACAGAGGAGGCTGTTTCTAAAGCAGCGCAAATGCTTGCCGATGGTGCCGACATTCTGGACATTGGCGGGTACAGCAGTCGCCCCGGAGCCACTGATATTTCAGCGCAGGAGGAGACAGCACGTGTTGTTCCGGTTATAGAAGCTATTCATAAGAACTTCCCCAAGGCGATTATTTCCGTAGATACGTTTAGAGCTAGCGTAGCCGAGGCAAGTATAGCCGCCGGTGCCTCTATTATTAATGATATTTCGGGTGGCACTTTGGATGAGGCTATGTTTGAGACTGCAGCCAAGCTTCAGGTACCTTATATACTGATGCACATGCGCGGCACTCCGCAAACCATGGCAAGTATGGCGAAGTATGAGGATGTGGTAGTGGAGGTGCTTGATGAGCTACAGGGGCAGTTGGCCAAGCTGCAAGCGCTTGGTGTAAAAGACATTATCCTGGATCCTGGCTTTGGTTTTGCCAAAACAGTGGAACATAACTTTGAATTACTTCGCCGTTTAGAGGAATTGCGTATCTTAGGCCTGCCTGTACTTGCTGGTATGTCCCGGAAGTCAATGGTGTATAAAGCGCTGGGGATAGCGCAAACAGATGCGCTAACAGGCACAATAGCTGTAAACACTGTTGCGTTGATGAAAGGTGCCGACATTTTACGGGTACACGACGTAAAAGAAGCTAATCAAACAATTATACTTTTAGAGAAAACAAAACCTTGATTTTTTTATTCAGCATAGGATTTTTAGAGATTGAGCTGCTAGATATCATTGATATTCTGCTCGTAACAGTACTGCTGTATCAGCTCTACAAGCTGCTGACGGGTAGTGTGGCGCTAAAAATCTTTCTGGGTCTTCTCTCTGTTTACTTGCTGTACCTGGTGGTGCGTGCCGCCGGCATGGAGTTGCTGAGCATTATACTTGGCCAGTTTATGGGTGTGGGTGTTCTGGCTGCCATCATCCTTTTCCAGCCTGAAATTCGCCGCTTTCTGCTATTAATCGGCAAAACCACTGCCTTTAATAACGATCGCTTTTTCCGAGGATTCCCGTGGCGCCGGGAACAAAGCGATAAATTAAGCCTTACTCCTTTTATTGAGGCCTCTAAAACACTGGCAGGCAAAAACACAGGAGCACTTATTGTATTTGCCAAAAGCTCAGAACTTAAATACTACGCCGAGTCTGGTGACTTGATTGATGCTGTTATTTCGAAGCGCCTGCTCATGGCTATCTTCAACAAACATAGCCCGCTGCACGACGGCGCTGTAATCATATCTGGTAACCGTATTAAAGCTGCCCGTTGCATACTTCCGGTGTCAGAAAACCAGGAAATACCTGCCTCTATGGGTTTGCGCCACCGTGCCGCTATTGGCTTAACCGAAATTACAGATAGCATTGTACTGGTGGTATCGGAGGAGACTGGCCAGATAGCTTTGGTGCGCAACGGCGAGGCCTATCGTAATTTGTCTTCCGCAGATCTGCGCGTAAAGCTGAACCAGTTCCTGTTTGATACAGACCAGAAACCAGCTGCTGCTGTTTCAGAGAAGTCTATCAGCGCAGCTTAGTAGCTCAGGCAGATAGTCTCTATCTAACCTTTTCTCCTGTAGAAGTATAGCACGAGCACGTACACCACACCTAGTGGCACCAATATACTATAAGCTTTAAATAAATTGACCTCCCTATGCAGAGACAGTAACAAGGGGCTCAGCAGCACTCCACTAAAAACTCCGGCTAGTATGGCGCGCAATAGTAGCTTCTTCAGCGTAGCACCGCCAGAAGCTGTTGTATCAACAGACTGCCTCATAAACAAATTGTAGCTTTGATATGTAGTACGAGCTGCGTTTATATCCTCCTCTCCTTTCTATACCACACCAGCCAATAAGTAGCAACACCAAGTGCAGGTATAAGCCAGAGTATCACCATCCAGATAAGGCGGGAGCCAACAGGATAATCAGACTTAAAAATCAGGTGAATAAGCGCTATAATAACCAGCAGGTAATTTAGCGTAACAAGCAAAAATATAGCAGGGTATCGGGCTAAAAGCTCCATAAATTAAAACAAGGTTTCACTTACAAACCATATTAAATACAGCAGGGCCGGTGCAATCAGCAGCAGGATAGTGCCAAAATGGATGCGCGTCCACTGCGGGTTCAGCAGCATACTTAAGTACGCTTCCACAGAAAGCAGCAAAGAAAAGTAAAAGGCAATCTGCAACAACGTGTACACAATATCAACTTCGCCACGCATATCCGCTGTTGTATAAGCCAGGAACGAGATAACCATCCACGACAGCACCGTCCCCAACAATACCTGCCCCGGCTTTATTTTTATATGATTCATACTATAGAAGCACCCTAAGTTTGATACAAGTTATAAAAAAACAAAGCCACTCCCATAGCAGGAGTGGCTTTTCTATACTTTAGCGGCAAGTTATACTTACTTGATCACACCAAGTTCTTTACCTACTTCCACAAAAGCAGCAATACACTTATCAATATGCTCCTGATCGTGCACGGCTGATAGCTGCACACGGATTCGTGCCTGTCCTTTTGGCACTACCGGATAATAGAAACCGATTACGTAAATGCCTTTATCCAGCATACGGGCGGCAAACTCCTGTGCCAGCGGCGCATCGTATAGCATTACCGGCACAATCGGATGGTCGCCTGGTTTAATGTCAAAGCCAGCCTCTGTGATTTTCTCACGGAAGTATTTAGTGTTCCACTCCAGCTTATCGCGCAGCTCAGTTGTAGCACTTAGTGTATCCAGCACAGCAATAGAAGCTCCTACAATAGATGGAGCCAGTGAGTTAGAGAACAAGTACGGGCGAGAGCGCTGGCGCAGCATGTCAATTACCTCTTTGCGGCCAGAGGTAAAACCACCCATCGCACCACCAAGCGCTTTGCCCAAAGTGCCTGTTATGATATCCACTTTGCCCATAACGTTGTGGTACTCGTGCGTACCACGGCCTGTTTTACCCATAAAGCCAGTAGAGTGCGAATCGTCTACCAGCAACACAGCGTTATACTTGTCTGCCAGCGCTACAATTTTATCTAGCTGCGCTACAGTACCATCCATCGAGAAAGCACCATCTGTTACGATTACACGGTGTTTGGCACTTTGCGCCTCCTGCAGCTTCGCCTCCAGGTCAGCCATATTGTTGTGCTCATAACGGAAGCGTTGCGCTTTGCACAAACGAATACCGTCGATGATAGAGGCGTGATTCAGTGTATCAGAAATGATGGCTGATTCCGCATCGAACAGAGGCTCAAATACACCACCGTTGGCATCAAAAGCAGCAGCATAAAGTATGGTATCCTCTGTGCCCAGAAACTCCGATAGTTTGCGTTCGAGCTCTTTATGAATATCCTGCGTGCCGCAGATAAAGCGTACGGAGCTCATACCATAACCGTGCGTATCGATGGCGGCTTTTGCAGCCTCAATTACTTTTGGATGAGCCGAGAGGCCCAGGTAGTTATTAGCGCAGAAATTAAGCACATGCTGCATCTTTGTTGTATCGATGTCAGCACCCTGAGGTGTAGTGATAATGCGTTCCTGTTTATACAAACCTGCCTCTTTTATCTCGGCAAGCTGCTGTTCTAGGTCTGGTTTTAGCGTTTCGTACATAGTTTCGTTTATCGTTATGCGTTGTTCGTTTTAAGTTTATTTACTCTCCGGTTGCTTCCGGGCCGGCATCAGGCTTTGGCGGCGGGCGACGTATGATCGGCCTCGGCCTTGGCGGCTTTGGCGATGGCTGCTGCTCGTTTGATGCTGTCGGCTGTGATGGCTCCTGCGGTTGCTCCGACTCTTCCTTAGGTTGAGTTATACTTGCCTCTGCCGGATTAGATGCTTCTTCCGTAGGTTTCTGCAAGGCTACAGGCCGTTTGATAACAGGCCTTGGCCTTGGAGGTTTAGGTGTATCTTCTGCGGAAGCAGCGGGTGTTGCTGTGGAAGTATCTGGTTTGCCTTGCTCTTGCGCTACGGGCTGTTTTTCCTGCTCTTCCGTAGGTTTCTGCAAGGCTACAGGCCGTTTTATAACCGGGCGCGGACGTGCAGGCTTAGCAGGTTCTTCGGTAGCTGAAGTTGCCTGCTCCTCTACTTGCTCATCAGGCTTCTGCAAAACTGCTGGCCGCTTTATTACCGGCCTCGGCCGTGGTGGTGTAGGCTTATCCACAGCAGGACTTTCAGCTTGAGGCTGCTCCTCCTGCTGCTCTTTGGCTTCAGGCGCAGAATGCTGGAGCGCTGCTGGTCGCTTTATCACTGGCCTTGGCCTGGCTGCCTTGGCTGGCACTTCCTCTAAAGCAGGCTTGCTACCTTCTTCTGATAGTGGCTTAGCTTGCTCTTCAGCTGATTGCTGCAAGGCGTCCGGTCGCTTTATTACCGGCCTCGGGCGCGCCGCTGGCTTCACCTCCTCGGGCGCTTCTGTTTTCTCTTCGTCATCGGCCCCAGTTGCATCCGGGTTTGGTTTGGCTATAACAGGCCGCTTTACGACAGGCCTTGGCCGTGGCGCTGCTGGTGTAGCTTCCTCTTTGCTTTCATCGGAGGCCGTTGCCTTTTCTGTAGTTTCTTCTGCTGGCTTGCGTATAAAGGCTGGTCTTTTGATAACAGGCTTTGGGGTGCTTTCTTCTTTTGCTGGCGCTTCTTCGGATGATGTATTAGCTGCTACTGCACTCGTAGCTGGCTTGGGAGCAACCACCCTTTTAACAGCGGCTGGGCGCGGCGCGGCTACTGGTTCAGCTTTTGGTATATCCTCCTCGGCAAGATGGTAATGCAGGCGCACATCGTTTAAAATCATCTTTACCTGCACCTGAAAGCTGTTCGGATGCATTTGGGTATACATCTCCCGCCACGCTGCAAAGCGCGCAGGTTCAGAGGCCTCAAAGGCCACTTTATTTATACGCTTCTTTACCAGGTACTCGTCAAATGTCATGCTATCTGGACCTTGCTACCTCAAACATGCCGCAATTTACGGTTTCAAACCCAAACGGGCTATGCTGCCACCGCTTCTTCGTACAGCTATCTTTACAAAGATAAGAATTTCCGTTTGTAGCGGCAGGCTTAGATTACCACTACTTTAACAGTGTTATATAATCATCAAGTCTGCTACTCCCCCTTTCGTACCCGCTATAGCCGCTTTACCTTTGTTGCCAAGGTGAATAATGGTTAGTTAGATTAGTTAAGCGAAGACGCTTGCCGCTGGCAGGCGTCTTCTTTCTTTCTGCACCCATCTAATAGCTGACCTGCCTGCACCTTATCTTGTGAAGTATAATTTTTTGGATTGCACTGAAATCGGTTACTTTGTGCAAAGATTAAAATTAGCTTATGGCAAACACAAGTGACACGGTATTAGTGATAGGTGCCTGCGGGCAATTAGGCTCAGAACTCACCATGGAGCTGCGCCAGATGTACGGCAACGCAAATGTAGTGGCAGCAGATATTGCACCACCCAAACATGCTGAGCTGCTCGAGTCCGGCCCTTTTGAGAAGGTGGATGTGCTAGATACCAAGGTGCTGGCTGACCTGGCTTCGAAGTATAAATTTAAGCAGATATACCACCTGGCAGCCGTACTTTCGGCTACTGGCGAGAAGAACCCAAAATTTGCCTGGAAGCTGAACATGGATGGCCTTTTTAATGTGCTGGACCTGGCTCTGGAGCAAAAAACAGGTAAAGTATACTGGCCTAGCTCTATTGCCTGCTTTGGCCCAAGCACCCCGCGCCAAAACACCCCGCAGCAAACCATCATGGATCCGAATACAGTGTACGGCATCAGCAAACAGGCAGGTGAGCGCTGGTGCGAGTACTACTTCCAGAAGTATGGTCTGGACGTGCGCAGCCTTCGTTACCCTGGCTTGATCGGCTATAAAGCCTTACCAGGTGGCGGCACGACGGATTATGCAGTAGATATCTATCACAAAGCTTTAGAGGGAGAGACCTTTGAGTGCTTCCTGAGCGAGGACACGTACCTGCCAATGATGTATATGCCAGATGCCCTAAAGGCTACGCTGGACCTGATGCATGCACCGGCAGAGCAGATTAAAGTACGTGACTCCTACAACCTGAGCGCTATGAGCTTCTCTCCAAAAGAGATAGCCGCTTCTATTAAAAATCATATACCTGATTTTCAAATTACTTATAAGCCAGACTCACGCCAGCAAATTGCTGACTCATGGCCACAAAGTATAGACGACAGCGCAGCGCAGCAGGATTGGGGCTGGAGCCCGAACTATAACCTGAATGCCATGACCGAGGACATGCTTCTGAACCTGAAAAAGATGAAGCAGGAGCAGGCAGTATAAAGCTATAAGTATAAATTAAAGAGGAGGCGATGCGAAAGTATCGCCTTTCTTTTTGCCAATACGTGGGCTGCAGCTAAAAAATATTTTTTAACGTGTACAAGTCATCCTGCTCATCTAAAAATCCCGTATGTCCAGAACTATGATTGTAAACACAATACCAGAAGGCTGGGAGGTGATATACCAGCAGGCACATGGCATGCTGGCAGCACAGCTGGCCTATCATCTAAAGCCGGAGCTGCAATGTAAGAACTGGGTAGATACGCTTGTAGCCATTGCCAACCACGACAACCGCCAGCATACCTGGCGGGGCAAAGACGGGCTTACTCCTGCAGGAGCCCCTGCAGACTTCACGCTGCAGCCCAACACGCTGGAGCAGGCAAAAAAGCTGATGCACGATGTGCGTTTCCAAAGCCGGTGGGTCGCCTTACTCACATCTATGCACATGAGCTACCTCTACGAGAGCCGCCGCGGTGAGAGTAAAGCCACTAACGCCTTTTTGAATGACCAGCAGGAGCTACAGAAAAGCTGCCGTGAAAGTCTGCAACAGTCTTTGAAAGAAACTCAACAAGCCTACGCTATTATGCAATGGTGCGACCGGCTCTCGCTTATACTTTGCCGCAACGAGCTGCCTGCCGATGAGCGCCAGCTGGAAATCACCACCGGCCCCGACGGGAAGCCATACTTTCTGCAGCAACAGCAGCAGCGCTGGATAAAGGTAGAGCCATGGCCTTTTGCAGCACAGCAACTGGAGGTGCAGGTAGAATACAGAGTACTGAGGCAACTACAATTTAAAAACGATGGGGAACTGGCCAAGGCTTTACATCAGGCAGAGGTGAAGTATAAAAAATGGTTATTAAAAGCCGCTTAAGCAAGTCAACAGAGTTGAAGAAAATCTCCTAAACCTCTAATTTCTTTCGCCCTTGCTCAATAGCACGCCACTTGTTTTTTTAAGGCATCCATTTAACCAAATATACTCGCACTACGTCTATACTTCAGGAGGAGAGGCTATGTAAATTTAGGAGAAACCAAAATGATGACTATTACAGAATCTAACGACAACGACTTAAGAAGACTGATCTTTGATAAAGAAAGGGTAGTTGTAAAATTTGTGGATGAGACATGTCCACTCTGTAAAGCGCTGGCACCTGCCTTTGCACGTTTCTCCACTGACCCTACCTTCAAACACATAACTTTTGTGCGAATGAATGCTGCTGAGAATCCTGTATCCAGCAAAGAAGTTAAAATGAGCGGCACGCCTTTCTTCGCCATCTACCGCCATGCCACTCTTGTAGACTGCGGTATCATCTCCACTGAAGAGGCCCTTAAAGAGCTTTTGCTGAAGCTGAAGTAACTCTGTCGCAATTTTTTACGGAACGTCTATCCCTCTATAGCTGTTGTAAAAAACCTGTGCTAACTTGCGCCGTTTTTTATCAACATACCCCGTGAACATAAAATATACCTTTTCACTACCCGTACTGCTGCTAACAGCGGCAATTAGCTTTATCACGCCCGGCTGCTCCAGCACAGAAAAACTGAATACTTCCGCTCCGGCTGCTACCACATCTGGCACTGGCATGTATAAGCCACAGCTTTCCTCTATCTCTGTGCCTGTTTCTGTGTCTATCGCAGCCATGGAAGAGAGGCTGAACCAGGAACTGGCCGGCGTGCTTTACAAAGACACTAACCTGGATGATGATAATGTTGCGGTCACCGTAACGAAGAAAGGCCGCATGACCATCCGTGCCGAAAAAGACAAGATTTACTTTTCGGTGCCGCTGCACATTTACGCCAAAGGCCGCTGGAAGTGGGACCCTTGCAAATTTTGCCCGGCCGTTGATAAGTCTGAAGACACCAGCTTCGACATGGTCATCAAAACAGAAAGCAAAGTTGGCCTGACAGATGACTACCGCATCAACACCGTAACAAGTGGTGATTTTGAGTGGGGCAGCACAAAGCCTGTTCTGGCCCTTGGCCCGCTTAAGATTGGCCTTGCCCGTTTTGTAGAGCCTGCCCTGCGCAACCAAATGAGCAACCTGTCGCAGCAATTAGACAAAGAACTCCAGAACCACCTCAACCTGAAAAAGTATGTATCAGAGGCCTGGGTGATGCTACAGGAGCCTGTAAAGCTGGATGATGACATGAACGCCTGGCTAACTGTTGTACCCAAGGAGGTACGCATGGCTCCGCTACAGGCTAAGAACGGAACGCTGAACACCCGCCTCGGTATTACATCTTATATTACTGTAACCACTAATGGAAAGCCACAGGTGCAGCTAAACAAGACCCTGCCGAAGCTGATTGTAGACAGCCGCATGAATGACGAGATACAGGTGGGCCTTACAGCCAATATCCCTTATGCACATGCCAGCAAACTGCTACAGGAACAAGTGGCGAAGCAGACCTATAAGTTTGATGGCGGCAAAAGCCAGATAACTGTGAATGATGCCGCCATCACGCCTAGTGGTGAGCAATTAATACTAATGCTGGACGTAAACGGCAAAACGAAGGCTGGCCTGTTCACCAAGAAGATTGTTGGGAAATTATACCTGCGCGGCACACCATACTATGATGCCGAAACTGCCTCCATCAAAGTGCGTGACATAGACTATGACCTGGAAACAAAAGACAGACTGTTGAGTACTGCCAGCTGGCTAGCCAAGAACAAGTTTAAGGACATGATACAACAACAGGTAAACATACCTGTAAAAGGTGAGCTGGAGAATGCTAAAAAGATGCTGCAGGCTTCGCTGGACAAACAGAGCCGGGTGCATGAGTCGGTGCTACTGCGCGGCAGCATCAAAGAAATCACGCCAGATAATATCTACCTGACACCTGAGGGAATCAAGACAGTAGTTAATGCCAAAGGCACGCTGACTGCTACGATTGATAAATTTTAAGAGAGACGTTAGATGCTAGATATTAGACGCTAGACTTTCTTCAGGTGTATATATAAAGAAGGGAGCTGCTAAAATGATAGCAACCCCCTTCTTTATATATGATTTTGTCTAAAATCTAATATCTAGCATCCAACTAAAGCTTCTCCACCGGCACAGGGCTGTTAAACACTTTATCCGGCACGTTGGCGGGTGCCGCGATATGAAACAGCTCAAAATCGCTTTGAGGGTTGCTGCGGTCGCTAGCCAGTTTAATCTTACCGTAGTCCTGGTAGTTGCTCCAGCGACGGGTAAAAGCCGGTTCTGCATCATCAAACTTCCTAAAGAACGCCCACTGCGTTACCAACCCTTTGTCTCTATCTACCCATACATGGTATTTGTTTTGCGGCGTAAGCCCTACTTCTTCAAATGTCATCTGTAGTATGTCGGCTTTTGCCCCGTCTATTGTCTCTCCTTCGCCCACATGTTTAAGCGCTACGCCCGGGTCCTGCAACTTAAAGGGCATCACAAGCCAATAAGAATTATTTATCCAAAGCGCATAAGCACGATCCAGCATCTTCTGCTTTTCGGCAGGCTCTACTATCTCCTGCCCTGCCACATATACTTTGCCATCCTTTGTTTGTGTGTCTATCACAGCAATTAAGCTGTCTTTTTCCCAGCGGAAGCGGTTCTGCGCCTTATCCCATATCTGGTATTGGTCATTAAATGTCCAGGCGAGGTAGCGGGTATTGTTCCAGTTCTTCTGGCCTCCCATGTTTTTCATCACTTTATCGGCAATGGCTTTGGCATCTGATTGCTGTGCAGAGGCTGTCCAAAGCGGCAGTGTTAACAGAAACAGGCAAAGTAGTGATTTCAGCAGTTTGTGAGAGGCCATAGGCTTAATTTAAATGTATGCCCTAAGATACGAATTTACTTATACAGAGGATGCTGCCGTTGCTGCGCTTCACTGGATTTTCAACCCAACAAGGAAAAGCGCCGTATTCAAAGCCACAACAGCAACAGACAAAGCGCCGATGGCTAACTATACATTTAAAGGAATTTTTGAGCTGCTTAAAGATTCAGGTTCAGAGTTCATGGAAAATAACTCGTTGCGATTAGGAGCAGCATTGGCTTTTAACGCAATTTTCTCTATCCCCCCCCTGCTACTGATTATCATAAAGGCGGCAGGTTATTTTTTCGGAGAAAAAGCTGTATCCGGTGAGTTAGAGAACCAGGTTGCTACCGCAGTGGGCCCACAGGCAGCTGGAGAAGTGCAGACGATGGTACAGAATGCCAGCATGAACGATTCATCTGGTTGGGCACTTTGGGTAGGAATCGGAACGCTTATTTTTGCTTCCACCACATTCTTTGTAACGCTGCAGCAATCACTTAACAGTGTCTGGAACTTAAAGGTTAAGCCCACGAGCGGCATCTTACGCATGGCAAAAGAACGTCTCTTTTCTTTCGGGCTAATACTGAGTATTTCGCTGCTCATGCTAATCTCTCTTATACTTAGTGCCGCCGTGTCTGTTTTAAGCGGCTACCTTTCGGACCTGCTGCCTGGTATTGGGGTTTGGGTGATAAAACTCATAGACTTTGCTTTGTCTGTAGGGTTAATTACACTTTTGTTCGGACTGATCTTCAAATACCTTCCTGATGGCATTATCCGCTGGAAAGATACCCTCATTGGCGCCTTGATTACAGCCATTCTATTTACAATAGGCAAGTTTTTAATTAGCTGGTATATTGGCACCTCTGACCCTGGCTCTGCCTATGGTGCAGCCGGTTCTATCATCATTATACTTATCTGGATTTATTACTCTTCGATGATTGTGTTTTTCGGAGCTGAATTTACACAGCAATACGCCAGCAAATATGGCGTACCGGTTGTTCCGAAACCACATGCCGTATTTGTGGAAGAACGCGAGGTAGTAGACACTCCTGCAAAACGAGAAGGCACAGGAAGGCCTCCAGCTGAAGGCAGGTTTGCAGGTTGATCTTGTGGCACGCGTTGCATGTATCAGGTAGCACGATTTCCTGCATTACCCATAAAAGCCAAAAGCGGCTCCTGCCATACTTGCAGGAGCCGCTTTTGGCTTTTGTTTTAAGAATAGCTGAACTTTCATTTGTCTTGCTACCTGATACGTGTGTCGTGATACGTTTACGCCGGTTGCTTTTCTTTTACGGCTAGCTGCCCGCAGGCGGCATCGATGTCTTTGCCACGGCTGCGACGTACGTTTACCTGAAGGCCACGGTCGGCCAGGTAGTAGATAAACGCTTGCAGACGATCATCATCCGTATTCACGAAATCAGCGTTCTCGATCGGGTTATACTCAATCAGGTTGATCTTGCATGGGATAATTTTAGAGAAGCGCAGCAGCTCTTCGGCATCCTGCAGGGTATCGTTAAAGTTATCGAACACGATGTACTCATACGTTACCTTGCGGCCCGTTACCTCGTGGTAGTGCTTCAGGGCATCCTTTATAGCCTCCAACGAGTTGGTCTCGTTAATCGGCATGATCTGGTTACGCTTCTCGTCGTTGGCTGCGTGCAGCGATAGCGCCAGGTTTGCTTTCACCCCATCATCCGCCATCTTCTTGATCATTTTGGCAATACCGGCTGTACTTACTGTAATGCGGCGTGCGGCCATACCTAAGCCATCGTGCGCAGTGATGCGCTCAATACTTTTCATCACGTTGGCATAGTTCAGCATCGGCTCACCCATACCCATGTACACAATGTTTGAGAGTGGCTGACCGTACTGGCGCAGGCTCTGCTCATTTATGCGAACTACCTGATCATAAATTTCGGCGGCATCAAGGTTACGCACACGATCCATGTAGCCGGTAGCGCAGAACTTGCACGTAAGCGAGCAGCCTACCTGGCTACTGACACAGGCGGTTTTGCGCTCATCATGCGGTATCAGTACGCCCTCTACAATGTTCGCATCATGTAGTTTGAAGGCAGATTTAATGGTACCGTCGTTGCTTATCTGCTCCGTAGCCACCTGCACCGAATTGATAGAAAAGTGCATATCCAGCTTCTCGCGCAGCGCCAGGCTCACGTTGTTCATCTCCGTAAACGACTGGGCAGAGTGCTTCCAGAGCCACTCATATACTTGTTTGGCACGAAAAGGCTTCTCGCCCTGTTCCACAAACCAAGCCTTCAGGTCGTCCAGTGTTAGCTTCCGGATGTCCTTCTTATTCAGGATATTTATATCTGCAATCAAAGTCATACTGCAAAATTACAAAAATCCTCAGGCTTTAGTTTCAATCTTTTGCTTTACTTCAGCGGGCAGGCTCATTAGTTTCCGTTCTTTGTAGTTAAAACACAGCATACCCGTCTTGGCACGGGCCACATCTTTGCCGTTTTGGTTGCTGATGTGATAGGTGATGTCAAAACCATACTTGTTCAGGTCGCTGAAAGCCATCTTTATATGTAGCACATCGCCGTAAAAGCCCTCGCCCTTATACTCAATAGCCACATCAGCCATAATCATACTGGCACCGCCTAAATCCAGTTCGCTCCAGCCAAAACTGGACAGCAGCTGCATACGCGCCTCATGTATGATAGAAAGCAGTGCATCGTTGCCGAGGTGATTTCCGTAATTGAGGTCGGTAACGCGCACCGGTATCTGCGCTGTGAAGTGCGTGTGTTCCGGAATGTATACTTGTATTCTTGCCATTTTAAGTATAATTAGCGGCAGCAAAGCTGTAACACGAGCCATATGCCGCACGCTATCTTTAAATTTTATTTTCTGAAGCTAATATATTGCAGCCTCTATGCTGCAATGTGTACATTTGTAATGTAATACAAAAACCATGCATCTCGAAATACGACAGACCAAGGACGGCTCTAATACCCTTTACGTACCCGAACTAAACGAGCATTACCACTCAGTACACGGAGCCATGCAGGAGTCGCAGCACGTGTTTATCAAGCACGGGCTGGAGTATATGCTGGAGCAGAAAAAGGATTTAAAGATTCTGGAAGTTGGGTTTGGCACTGGTCTGAATGCCATACTTACGTTTCCGGCAGCGCAGGCTAAAAAAGCTTTTATCCAATACGATAGCCTGGAGAAGTTTCCGCTAACAGAGGCTGTGGTGCAGCAGCTGCATTACGAGCACATCATCCTGAACCCGGAACTGTACGACACTTTCCTGAAGCTGCACAACGCACCCTGGAACGAACCGATAGATATCATCCCATACTTTACGCTGCAGAAGATACACGAAACGCTGGAGGAATTCCTGCCGCCGCTATCGTACTACGACATTGTGTACTTTGATGCCTTTGCACCGGAGAAGCAACCAGAACTGTGGTCAGATGCTATGTTCGAAAAGCTGTTCACTGCCGTGCGCCCAGGCGGCGTGCTGGTTAGTTATTGCGCCAAAGGTTCGTTTAAGCGCAGCCTTAAAGCTGCTGGCTTTCTTGTAGATGCCTTGCCTGGTCCTCCGGGCAAACGCGAAATGACGCGTGGCATAAAGCCGGTGGTGGAGTAGTTTATACTTCTCTGCTCAGGTCGGCTATCATTTCATCAATTTTTCGGAATTTCTGCCCATACAGCATGCGCACGCTCAGCCGGTAGCCCAGTATGCATATACCTGAAAAGAGCAGCGTGCAAAGGGCAAGTAAAATTAAGCTCGCCTGCCTGCTTTCGGGGCTCAGAAATTCTTCCATCGGTATGCCTGCTACTTCCACTGAAAACAGCAGCATCGGCACACCAATCAGCAAAGTTGCAAGACCTATTACCCAGGTATAGTGCCTGATCATGGTTGTAGCCATACTTCTAAAGTCGGTCAGGTAGGCCAGCACATTATCCTGTAGCTCTACCTGCTGCAGTCTCTTCAGCATTTTCTCGTTGTAGAAGTATAATAAGGCAAAAACTCCAGTCAGAAATATGGCGAAGCTGTAGAAGCCTAACCACACCAAAGCAGCTACTACAACTATGGCAACAAAAGGCAACGCGCGCTGGTCGGCTCTGGCGGTTTTGTTAATCTTGTCGATCAGGTTTTCGGATTCTCTGTGCATCATTTCATTCATTTTTTGTGGTGATAAATTCATTTGCTGTTTTCCGGAGCCCTTGCTCCAGATGCTTTTAAACTCGTCCGTATTATCCATGGATCAGTTGCTTTAATGTGTTCTTGATTCGGTTTACCTTCACGCCAACATGGTTGACTTTTATACCTAATATGTCGGCTATTTCTTTGTAGCTTTTGTCTTCGAGGTAAAGTATAATAATGGCCCTGTCTATTTCTTTCAGTTGTTTGATGGCTGTATAAAGTGCCTGTAGCTGCTCTACCTCTGCTGTATCTGTTTCAGTGGCTGCCATACTTAGCTCCTGCAGGGCAGCAGTCTTCGGCCGCTTCTTTTCCTGCTTAAAATAGGTGAGGCACACGTTCAGCGCCACCCGGTACACCCACGTAGACACAGCAGACTTATCTTCAAAAAAGCTGTGCGAGCGCCAAAGCTGCAGGCATACTTCCTGGAAATAATCTTCGTAGTCTTCTTCGGTATCAGTATAGGCCCGGCATATCTTATTAATAATGCCGGCGTTCTGCCTGATAAACCTGTTGTAGAAATCTATCGTCATGTTTGGCTAAAGGTGTTTGACCAGTTAGTAAGCGCTTAGCTGGTTTTATTACAGCTGGATTTCATTTTATTTTTGACGTATACAAGTATAGCCAACTTTATCGCTGCGGCACGGTTATCTTAGCAGCACAACCAGCAAAAAAATACAGAAATAGATATGGCATCAGAATTTTATCAGCACACGGCAAAGTCACTTCAAGGCAAAGAAGTACCGATGGAGGAGTTTAAAGACAAGGTGGTACTCGTGGTGAACACAGCCAGCCAGTGCGGGCTTACGCCGCAGTACGAGGGGCTAGAGGAGCTTTACCGCAAACACAAAGACGAAGGCTTGGTTATACTTGGCTTCCCCTGCAACCAGTTTGGCAACCAGGAGCCCGGCGGCAAAAAAGAAATAGAAGAAGGCTGCCTGATAAACTATGGTGTCAGCTTTCCGATGTTCGACAAAGTGGACGTAAATGGCGAGAACGCTCATCCAATATTTAAATACCTGAAATCGAACCTGAGTGGGCTTTTTGGAAGTAAGATAAAGTGGAATTTCACGAAGTTTCTGGTTGATGCCGACGGCAAACCTATCAAACGCTTCGCCCCAATCACCAAGCCAGAAAAGATAGAGCCATACATCGAGAAACTGCTGGCGCAGAAGAAGAAATAAGTTAGTAGTACATCAAAAAGCCTCATAACCTATACTTGGTGTGAGGCTTTTTAATGCTTCTTTTCTCCACCCTTTTCGGGCTGTTTGCCAAAGTTATTTTTGCATTCCCTGCAGTCGGTTTACAAAGCAACGCATGCTTGATAGCTGCCCCTCAACTTGGTTAACAACAAATTAAGCACATTGTAGCTTTCTCTTCAGCAATCTTCTTTACAGTGTAAGTCAACGGCCTAAGAAGCACCACTTACAAAAAAGCAGGATTTGTCTTGTGCAAAGCTGAACTATACTTACCTCCTGATGGTTAGCGGTTTTATTGCACTTTTTCACCATAGGCATACTTTGAATTTATAAATAAAGAACTAC
>NZ_JBHTLD010000063.1:0-21878 GCF_042678745.1 Pontibacter rugosus
ATTAGTTAGAGGGGTATGATATACTTACTGCCAAGTGCATGACAAAGCCTGTATCAGTGACCTAGTTTTAAAAGAGTAAAATTTTAAACTCTTTTTTACCAGTATCTTTTTATACAGCGTTTTATGGCCCACTTAGGTATAGGATTAACGGCTTTATATCTATTCAGCCACTACCCAATTTTAACTGAAGTCATGGTAAGTGATCCTCCTACTACTTTATCGTTGAAAAACGATATGTCGTCTTTGCCACCCTTTAAACCGAGTGTATAGAGAAGTGGCCAGTAATGTTCTGGTGTCGGGATAGACAGTAAGGCTTCTTTTCCTAAAGATTCGTAGCTGATCAGTTTGTCGTGCTGGCCCTTGCGGATCAGGTCTTTGAAAGTTGTGTTCATTTGTATAGCCCAATCATAGCCATACTCCGGCTCGCTAAGTTTATTCCAGGCTACCATGCGCAGGTTGTGCACCATATTGCCGCTCCCCATTATCAGCACTCCTTTTTTGCGCAGGCTATACAGCTCTTTTGCCAGATCATAATGATACTGCGGCCCCTGGGTATAATCTATACTTAGCTGCAGTACCGGAATAACAGCATCTGGATACATGTGCCGCACAACCGTCCATGCTCCGTGATCAAGGCCCCAGTCGTGGTCCAGTTCAACGTCTGTAGTGGTAAACAAACCGGCGGCTTCTTTGGCTAATGCCGGGTTGCCGGGTGCCTTGTACTGTACATCGAACAGCTCCTGCGGAAAACCTCCAAAGTCGTGGATGGTATTCGGAAAGTCCATGGCAGTTATGCGCGTGCCCTTGCTAAGCCAATGCGCCGACACCACCAGTACTGCTTTAGGCGTGGGTATTTCCTTTGCCAGCTTTTTCCATGTCTGGCTGAATTCATTATCTTCAATGCCATTCATAGGAGAGCCGTGTCCTATAAACAAAACAGGCATAAGCTGTTCTTCTTCTTTCAAGCTATTCGTAAAACTGTTGAAGGCTGAAAAGGTCTTTGTTCCCATTGCGAAAAGTATGTGCTTACCTATACAAGCGAGAGGTGTCTCAATTGTTTTTTCTAAGAGGCAATTATTTAAGCCTAACCGCGACTCCCCCACCCATAGCCCTTTGAGGAGCTCATCTAGTAGGGAAATATACACTCCCGCAAGATTTCATCTTGTATTGAAATGGGGAAAGATTTCAGCTTTCGTGGCAGATTTAGAGTCCGTATACCCACGCATTTGAAAAATTGCCGCATGAAAAGCTTCCAGTTTAAATCTGAAGCAGTATTTTTGAAAGGTAGAGATGGTTATTTTCCACCTACAAGATTAGTACGAGGAGGGGATTTCTCAAATAGAAAACCTTCTACCTGCCTCTTCAAAAACAGGTGTTTTAGTACAAGAGCTCTCCTTCCAGGCTAGGTTAGGGTTGGGTGTCATTTATGAAACTCAAGTATGGCTCAACTTGATGATATATAATTAAACATCAAAAACAGCCTCACAGCAGTATGATCCAAGAATTACTGACTTACAAAAGTTTAACACAAGTCCGCCTCCAGGAGAAGTTACCCTTGCTGCTACTATAAACCATTTCAAGTATAAAAGCAGGAGCCGCAGAAACATGAAATAACTGTGGCTCCTGCTTTTATACTTATACACACTAAATGTTACAGGCATTAGTGCTTGACCAATTTTACCTTTTGAGCTAGCAATTGTCCTGGAAAACCCTGTTCAAATATTCTTACAAAATTTCCCTTATTTGGCGCAGCACTAGTGCGTTTTCTTTGGAATCTGGCTGCAAGGCCCTTCATACCTGATAAAGATATTAATCCACAACGCTCTTGATAGCCTGAAGATTATCGGTAAAAAGCCAACTACAACTACGGCCACCATGCCTATCATCATCCCCATTGTGACTTCTTCTACAAACTGGTAAAGTATAAACAGAGACACCAGGAAGATGGCTACATTGATAGCAAAGGAAACATACATAGCCCCATAGTAATAACCCGGCTCCGGCTCAAATGCCTGACCGCAACAAGGGCAGCTATGATGCATATCAGCAAACTTTGTGCTGTAGAGCGTACCTTCCGGAAACATATTCCCCTCCCGACACCGGGGGCATTTAATTGTTGCGATACTGTATAAGATTGAATTTTTCTGGCTCATCTGTCACTTCTTTTATTCACTTCACAATATTACTAGAATACCTGTGCATTTTGGCTGCACAGAAGTGCCGCTTTACTGTACTTTTACGCCAGAAACAAAAGCTACGGCTAAATCAAGCCTCTATTAACATTCTGTTGCTAACTTAGGAGCTGCAAAAAGTACGTATGCGCAAAGAACACATTCCTATTTACCAGATACAGGATTTTAATGCCCTGGCACAGAAAGAGCAGTATTTTTACTCCAGCTCCTTTTCTGCACACCTGCAGGAGCACCAGTTTATCCGGGAGCCGCACAAGCACAGCTTCTATATAATTCTTTATGTAACGCAGGGCACTGGCACACATACCATAGATTTTGAATGCTATGATGTACAGCCAGGAGCCGTATTTTTCATCACTCCCGGACAAGTGCACAGCTGGCAAGTGTCAGAAGATGCGGACGGATACGTTATTTTCTTCACACAGGAATTTTATAAGAGAGAATATCCGCACCGCATGCTGTTTGAATTCCCGTTTTTTAACGCCTTGCTTTACAAGCCTGTGCTGAACGTTCCGAACGCAGACAAAGCCATACTTTTACCAATGTTTGAGTTACTGATGCAGGAATATGAGCATCATAAACCGATGCGTGATGTTATGCTTAGCAGGTGCCTAGATGTACTTCTAATCCAGTTAAGTCGCCTGTACCAGCCGCAGGAAAGCGAAACAGAATCTGTGGGAACAGAAAGGGTCCTGCTCCAGAACCTGGAAAAACAGATAGACCAGCATTACAAGGAGCATGCCCCTGTCAGTTTTTATGCTGAGCACCTGCATGTCACAACAAAACACCTGAATGAAGTCTGCAAAAGAGCCTTGGGAAGAACCATTAATGAACTGATCCAATATCGGACGCTGCTGGAGGCAAAGCGGCTGCTGGTACACGCGGATCTAACCAGTTCACAGATAGCGGCAGAGCTAGGCTACTTCGACACGACCTACTTCTTTCGTTTCTTTAAGAAACACACGGGCTTAACGCCAGAGCAATTCAGGACATTAATCAAATAAAATCGTAATCATACTATCTCTTTACTCTGCTTGCCTTTTTTAAAGCATGAAGCACGCTGCCCAACTCCCTATACAGGACCTGCTGAATCACAAGGCCCTGACTATAATGCCGCTGGAGACCTACGCCAGTGAATTGTCGGAGGTACCGCACAGCCACGACGCCTATATGATCATGTATGTGCAGGAAACAAAAGAAGGGGAAAACCTGATAGATTTTCAGCGCTATCCGCTACAGGCAGACAGGGTGTTTTTGCTTAGGCCGGGGCAGGCGCACCAGCGGCAGGCAAAGCAGGAAAAAGGAGTATTGATTTCCTTCTCAGACAGGTTTTTACAGAAAACAGGTATGCGTGCACATGATACCTTTATTATCTTCAGTGCGGTATACCAGCACCCGTACCTTGATCTGCCTGCCAAACTGAAGGTAATTTTTGAGGAGCTGGTAAGCCTGATGATAAAGGAACTACAGGAGCCTATGCCGGATATGGGCATCTTATCACGTTACCTGTACATTCTGCTACAATACCTGCTCCGCGAGTGCCAGGAACAGATAGGCAAAATCACACCCGCACGGCAAAGCGAGCGCCTGTACCTCTTGAGTAGCCTGATAGAGGATCATTACCATGAACATCGCAGCGTAGCTTTTTATGCCGATGCCCTGGATATTACACCAAAGCATCTGAACAGCCTCTGCCGACAGCACCTGCAAACAACTGTAGCCGATATGCAGCATGAGCGCCTGCTGGTCGAAGGCAAGCGTCTGCTATTCTTCAGCAGCTTATCGGTAAAAGAAATAGCTTACCAGCTTGGCTTTGAGGATGCGTCTTATTTTGTGCGGTTCTTTAAAAGAATGACCGGCTTTACTCCCACACAAATAAGAAGCGGAGGTTCTGAAAGTACCATTCCTGCCGCAGAAAATCCTGCTGGCTGAGCCTGCTGCTGCTGTACATTTGCAGAAATGATTTACAATGCAAACAAACAGCAACTTTAAAGCGATAGCGATAGGCTCCCTGGCCTGTTTGTTTTTCAGCTCTACCTATATTCTAAACAGCTTCCTTTCTGCCAAAGGCGGGCATTGGGCCTGGACCGTTGGTTTGCGGTCGTTTTTTCTGATGCTTTTACTGTTAGTCCTTCTCTCGGCAAAAGGCCAGCTCAAGCACCTCTTGTTTGTAATGCAGCAGAATTTGCAGGTATGGCTGCTATGGGGAGGCGTGGCATTTGGGCTTTCCTATTTCTTTCTGACCTATGCCGCCTCCTTTGGTCCCGGCTGGCTGGTGGCAGGCGTTTTTCAGTTTACGATTGTGGCAGGCATCCTGCTCTGCCCTTTCCTGTATAAAGACCATCGCGCTAAAATACCCATGAAGGCGCTATTGATCTCTTTGGTGATCATGGTCGGCATCGCCTTTATGCAATGGAGCCAGAAAGGCGGCAGTTATACTACGCAGCAATTGTGGTGGTGCATTGGGCTGGTGCTTATAGCTGCTTTTATCTGGCCACTATCCAACCGAAAGCTATTGCTGTACGTGGAGGAAAGCGGGCACGAGCTTAGTGCTATTCAACGCGTGGCCGGTACGGCAATTGGCAGTTTGCCTTTTCAGCTGCTGATGATGGGATATGGCTATTTCCAGGCAGGGCTGCCGGGACAGGAACAGCTGTTCACCGTGCTGCTTATTTCAATAAGCTCCGGCGTGATAGGATGTATACTATTTTTCAAAGCGATGCACCTGGCTCGTCTGGATGCTTCTTCAATGGCTGCTGTAGAAGCCACTCAGTCAATAGAAATTTTAGTTACAGTAGTTGGTGAAGTCCTGCTTCTGGGCATCCCCTGGCCTAACTTGAACGGCAGCATAGGTATGCTACTGATTGTTGTTGGGCTTATACTCTATAGTCTACCTTCCAGAAAGAATGTGTGGAGCCTGAAAAAGAGTAAGATACCGCGACATCAGGTTTAATACTTATAACAGCACTAAACAGAGAAGCAAGGCTTTATATAAAGCCTTGCTTCTCTGTTTACATTAGATAATCATCTGTAAAGAATATCAGCCATACTAAGTAGATAAAACTAGCTACTATAGGATTAATACGTAGATAAATGACGGCACTACTTACAGTATCGGTAAAAACCATTTTTCCTAACTTTAGCGCTCTCTTTAAGTTGGCGCTAAAAACATGAACAAGAATTACTTATACCCCACATTACAAATTAAATCAGCTACTTCAGACACTTTTAAACTGGAATTTAGTGGCTTGGGTGAAACGGCAATAAGATTCTTTAAAATTAAGCTAATACGCACAGATGGCAAGGCTGAATACTGGGCAGCAATCAGAGCTAAAAGTATAGGCGAAGCTGTTGTGATAGCTGATACTAGAAGTATGGATTCCTCTTTCGGGATCTGTGATAATTCCTTTATTGAAATCACGAGGCAAGAATATTTTGCTATGCTTGGACAGGTATGCTGAGGTTAAAGTTGCTACATAGGCTTTATATGGCCTAGGCATACTGTACCAGCCTCTCCCGAGCGTTTTTGGCTTCTTTTTATACTTGATAACCCTGAAATCAGAACTATAACAGGTATAGTTCATTTATTTCACGGGACTTAAGCATAATATTTTGCCGTTGCTTTTGTCTGTGAGCACATAAACAGAACCGTCAGGTGCCTGCTCTACATCACGAACCCGAGTATCCAGCGCAATGCGCTCTACTTCCTCTGCTTGTTCTCCTTTTACCGCTACCCGAACTATACCTGTGCTGGTCAGGCCGCCAATCAGCATACTGCCTTTCCAGGATGGCAGCATAGCGCCGGTATAAAACACCATGCCTGATGGCGAGATTGTAGGAGTCCATTTTATAACAGCATCAGCAAATTCTGGACGTGTAGGTGGATTTGGAATTTTGGTATCATCATAGTTATTTCCCCAGCTCACAAGTGGCCAGCCATAGTTGCGGCCCGGCTCCGGTTGATTCAGTTCATCACCTCCCTTAGGGCCCATCTCAGCTATCCATAATTTATTGGTGTTGGGGTCTATTGCCGCGCTTTCTATATTTCGATGCCCGTAAGACCAGATTTCAGGTTTGGTGTTTGCCTGACTTACAAACGGATTATCTTTGGGTACCGTACCATCTGGATTGATGCGCACAACAGTGCCGAGGTGGTTAGACAGATCCTGCGCAGGCTCGAATTTAAATCGTTCAGCCAGAGTGAACATCAAATAACCATCAGGTGTAAAAACAATGCGCCCTCCAAAATGATTAGGACCTTCTACTTTTGGCTCCTGCCTGAAAATAACCTGAAAATCCTTTAGCTCATTTCCTTCCAGCTTGCCCCGGCCAAGTGCTGTGGAAGCAGTATTATTATCCCCCGGCTCCGAAAATGAGAGGTAGACATACTTATTCTGCTCAAAGTTAGGATCAAGCGCCACATCCAGCAGACCGCCCTGCCCTTTGTTAAATACTTTAGGAGTGCCTTTCAGCGGATTAGACAATTTTTGATCTGTGCCAAGTATACGCAGGTTTCCTGAGCGCTCTGTTACCAACAAACGTTTATCAGGCAGAAAAGCCATTCCCCACGGATGCTCCAGGTTTCCGGCCAGCTCTTCAACTTTTAAAGTCCCGGCCTGCGTTTTTACTTCCGACTTTTGTGAAAAAACGGGTAGTGCGGCCGTAACAGCAAACAAAGCTGTTATGACACCTTTTTTACCAGGTTTTAGTATGGTTTGGATTGCTGTTTTCATAGATTATTACATTGATTAAGAACTACATACCTGCTAACGCAGCTTTACCCCTGATGTTCAGGTTCTAAAGTTTGCCGCTATACTTGTTTTTCAGGCTTTCGCTTAAATTAGGAACAAGTAAATGTAGGATTGGTTTAACGTAGATACTTTATACCCTCTTTTGCAAGTATAGATTTAAAGTAACACAGGGTTGCACATCCAGGCAGGTTTGACTACATCAGAAAATAAGCTTGCCAAGAGGCCTACTCAAAATAGGCTGGTAGACGTATAGAATCAAATTAGCATTGTTTCTATTATATTTACTTTACCAAGTTTTGATTAAAAATGTCTGATTCTACTGCCTGTTCTATGACGTCTCAAACACCGGAAGAACTTTCTCCAGACTTCACATCTGTTTTTGATGTTTTGCCCGGAGCTTATCTGTTGCTTTCGCCCGCACTTGTTATAGAAGCAGTAAGCAATGCTTATTTGGCAGCCACACTAATGCAAAGGGAAAACCTGGTGGGGCGTTATATTTTTGATGCTTTTCCAGATAACCCTAAGGCTATTGGGGCCAATGCTGTGCACAACCTTAAGCAATCGCTGGAGCAGGTACTTTCTTCTGGCAAGCCACACGAAATGGCACCACAACATTATGATGTACCAGACCATGAAAATCCTGGAGAGTTTATAGAACGCCATTGGCTTCCTTATAATGTTCCGGTTTTAGATAAGCAGAAGCGCGTTATACGCATCATTCATACGGTAGTCAATATTACAGAAAGTATCCAAGCTGGTATCCGTTTAGAAGAAAGCAAAGCGGAGACGGCACGAGCCCAAGCAGAGGTAGCAGAGAAAGAGTTAGCACGGAAGCAACTGGAGCGAAATGAAATAAAACTGCTGCACCTGAATAAACAACAGCTTGAAGAGACAAATGCTTCTTTAAGCGCAGCTGCCCTTATAGCCGACGAGGCCAAGGCTACGGTAGAACGCGAGCGAATCTTTCTACAAACAGTGCTAGACCAAGCTCCCGTAGCGATTGGCTTGTTCCGGGGTGAGGAGCAGGTGGTTTTATCAGCAAATGAGCAACTATGCAGTGTATGGGGAAAGAGACCTGAACAGGTACTCAGAAAGCCACTATTACATGGAGTGCCAGAATTACGAGGCCAGGGATTTGCAGAATTGATGGCGGAAGTAGCAAAAACGCTTGTTCCTTTTCATGGTAACGAGCTACCTGCACAACTTCATAAAAATGGCAAGCTGGAAACATCTTATTTTAATTTTGTTTTTCAACCACTACATGACCCTTTAGGCAATTTGCTTGGGGTACTTAGCATCGCGATAGATGTTACCGCACAAGTCCTCTCACGCAAGGAAGTACAGGCTTTAAATAATGAACTGGAGACGCGTGTTGCGGCACGTACCAGGGAAGTACAACTTGCTCAGGCTAAAGCAGAATTGCATCGACAGCGCCTTGAGCGGCTTTTTATGCAAGCGCCAGCTGCAATCTGCATTCTTAACGGTCCGGATTTAGTGTTCGAGCTTGTTAACCCTGCCTATCAGGAGCTATTCTCAAATCGAGTGTTATTGGGCAAGCCTATACTGGAGGCATTACCAGAAATAGCTGATAATAAGGTATACAGCACTTTCCGGCATGTATATGAAACAGGAAATACCCATTTAGAAGAGAATCTTCTTGTTCCACTGGTAAGGAAGGAAGATGGTGTTTTGGAAGATCGCTATTTTAAATTTATACAACAAGCCCGTTTTAACGAACAAGGGGAAGTTGATGGCGTCCTTGCTTTTGCTTTTGAAGTAACCACCCAAGTGGAGGCGCTACAAGCCTCCGAAACCAGTGCCAAGAATTTACGTCTCATCACCGATGCTTTACCTGTACTTATAGGCTACTTAGATAAAGAGGAAAAGTACCGCTTTGCTAATCAGGCATACGAAGCATGGTTTAATCAACGGCCAGAAGAGTTATTAGGAAGAGCTGTACGAGATGTGGTAGGAGAAGCAGCCTACAATGGAGTTAAGGTTTACATAGACAGGGCTTTGGCTGGTGAGCGCCTGGACTTTGAGTCAAGAATGCCTTACCGCGAAGACTTTGTTAAATATATCCGTACCAGTTACGTTCCAGACTACAGAAATGGAGAAGTGGCCGGTTTTTATACTTTGGTGAATGATATTACGGAGCAGGTAAAGGCGCAAAAATCTGTAGAAAGCAGTGAAAAACAAGCAAAGGAGCTTGCGGCAGAATTAGCGGTGGCAAACAAAGAACTCCGTAGAGCAAACGAGGATATTAAAGCTGCAAACCAGGAGCTTAGCTCTACCAACCAGCAGCTCACCCGCATTAATTCTGACCTGGATAACTTTATCTATACAGCTTCTCACGACTTGAAAGCACCTATTCTCAACATTGAAGGTTTAATGAAGGCGCTTCTGGATGAGCTACCAGCTGTAAGTCTGCAGTCATCCTTATCAAATCGTATCATAGACATGATTCTTGAATCAGTTCAGCGCTTTAAACGCACAATAAATCATCTTACGGAAATTAGCAAACTGCAAAAAGAGAATGACAAAAAGACCTCTGTAGTAGACCTGGCGGCTACTATTGCAGATGTGCAGCTAGACCTGGCCCCTGTTATAGAAGCTGCTGGCGCGCAAATAGAAGTGGACGTAGCACAATGCTCAACAATAAACTTTTCAGAGAAGAACCTTCGCAGCATCATTTATAACCTGCTTTCTAACGCTATAAAGTATTCCTCACCAGACCGTGTGCCGGAGATAAGGGTAACATGTGATGCAACAGAAGATTACCAGGTGCTAACTGTGCAGGACAATGGCCTTGGCATGGATATGGTACAGAATCAGAAGCTGTTTGGAATGTTTCAGCGGCTCCATAGCCATGTAGATGGCTCAGGTATTGGATTGTTTATGGTGAAGAGAATGATAGATAATGCTGGTGGCAAAATAGAGGTGCAAAGTCAGGAAAATGAAGGAGCTACGTTTAAAGTATACTTCCGAAGAGACAGTTAAACGCATAGCGCCTGTTAAGTTATGCGCGGCAGCAGGTTGGTTACAGGTACGATCAACTGCTTTTCTTACTCCTTCTTATTTCGCAACGCACTGTAAAGTACCGGGCTGAAGAACCGCAGGTTTTCTACGATACAGGTCATACTATAGAATTTCTCCGGGTCAATTTCTTCACTCTCAGCCATGGCTTGTAAGATGCTGTCCATGGTATCTGTAAACCTGGTATCGAACTCCTCTTCTGTCATACTTGTGTGTTTTAAGCTAGTGCTAAAGTATAACCTTTCCGGCAGAATTATGATTTCATTTTGAAGTATAAAAGCTGTTTCAGTAAGCTGCTTTTATACGTTAATTGGCTTCATCCAACGTACCGACCTTTGGCAGTATCTGTATTACAAAGCGGCGGTCGCGGATGTCGCCTTTGCGGCCCGCGCCTTCAAAGCCACTGCCAGCGGCTATCAGTTCAATTCTATCTTTGGGGAATTTTATACCGGCATTTTGCCAGAACTTCATCAGCGCCAGGGCTCGCTGGTAACTCAGCTGCAAAGCATAGTCACCCTGCGTAATATTTCGAGGATCTCCTTTCGGAAAGCTGGCGGCACGGCCATCAATCACGATCAGGTATTTCACATCATTGTCTTCAATGGAGTTGATCACCTGGCTCAGGTTTTCGCCTGCTTTGCGTAAGGGAGCGCGGGAACGTTGTGGAATTTCCGAACTGCTTTGCTCAAACAGTACATCTACCAGCAATTCGTGCCGCTTATACTTCTCGTTGTATTGAAAGTATTCATCATCCAGGCGGGCAAGTGCGGCTTTAATCTCATCCAGTTTGCGCTTTTCCTGTACCTCTACCTGTAGCCTTGCAATGTTATCGCGGTTTTCCCTGTCCTTGCCCTCAAACATCTTGTAACTAAGCACAAAGAGCACCAGCATCACCAGGAACAACACTGTCATCAGGTCGACGTAGCTGGGCCAGAAAAAGTCTCTACTCTCCTTGCTCATACCTACCTCCTACTTTGCCCACCTCCGAATACCTTACCAAGTGCTGCTTTAATTGGCCCCGGCTCCATACTTTTCTCCATGTTGGTGTTCAGGGTTTGCAGCTGCTTTAGTAGTTGCTGCTGAATGGCTGCGTCGGCTTCAATTTTCTGGAGCAGTCGCTCGTTTGTCTGGCGTATCTCCCCTGCCAACTGCTGCTGCGTGGTATTAAGTTTTTCCTGCTGTTGGTTCAGGTTCTCGAAGGGCTTCATGTAATCAAGTATGCGCTGATACATATTGTCTTCGTTCAACCTCCTGAAGTGCTCCTGCCATTTTTCGTAAGCATTCTGTGCATCGCGCTCCTGGTGCTGCAGGCGGGCTTCCATCAGATCTGTTAGTCTGAGAGTTGCCTTGTCAAAATACTGCTCTACACGGGCACCAATATTCCGCAAATCCTGCTCGTGCTGCCCAAAAAAATTGACCTGCCGTTGTATCGATTCGTCGTGCTTCTGCAGGTAACCCGGTACTTTATCAAAGCCTTCCTGTAAGCCCGTAAGCCTGCTCAACACCTGCTCTATACTACCTGTAAGCTCCGCTCCTTTTTTCACCGATTCGTTTAGCGCCACCTGGTAACTCATAAAGTTTTTGAACAGGTGCTCGCTCTCCTTTATCTTATCAAACACCTGCAGGTTTGCATTGGCCATTTGCGTAAAGCCAATCTCGTTCAGCTTCTCTATAAATTCTTTCTGGGTGCTGATGTTCTGGGAAAGCGTATCAACAATAGGTCGGAAGCCGAGCACCTTATCCAGAAAATCCTTGTTAAACGAATCCAACACAGATTTTAAGTTGCCCAAACTAGCTGCCATATCAGAGTTGAGTTTTGGCAGCAAGTGCGTTTGTAGGAAAGTATAATACTCGTTTTGCAATCTGTCGCGGGTGCTGCGGGCGTTCTTTAAGGCATTATTGCCAAGCAGCGTAAGCAGCAATCCACAGAAGCTACCAGACATGGCAATCAATACACCAAAGAGAAACGAAGGGATGTTCTGGTCGGTAATGAAAGCGTCTGTTGCTCCAGTTTCATCTGCTCCTACACCCGACCAGATCAGGCTAGTCAAGCCAATGATTACACCTGAAAAAGTACCTAGCAGGCCGATGTATAATGGCGTGGCCACCGTAGACTGCACCTCCTCGTCCAGGGCATCTGCATAGCGCTCCGATACATCTTTCAGAATATTAAAATCAGCCGCAGCACCCTTGTTCTGCTTCAGGTACTCGTTCGTGTTGCGGATAATTTTCTGAAACGTATCTGATGGGTTGCGTACCTCAATCAGGTCAGTGGTGGCAGAAGCTTTTCGTACCTGTAGTTCCGGGTCACCTTCTACCAGGTAGATGTTGTTACCCAGCAGCAACGGCTCAAACTTATCTTTTGCAATAGAATAAGAAGGCACAGGGCCACCTTTTACTTCTATCCGCAGCAGGTCGTTTTCAACAGCTACAATTCTCTTCACCACCGGGTTAGTAGCTATGTACTCCCGAAACGGAGCACCTGCCAGTAATATTTCCCATAACTGCTCTTTCGGGATATTTTTGGTGGCAGGGGTAGCCGGTGCATCCAGCGGATGCTCGTGTATGGAAAGCTGATCTTCAGAAGGAAAAAGATTCTTTATCAGCTCAATTTTACTCCTGGTATTGCGGTATACATAAAACTGGTACCCAAGTATAACCAGTACTAAAAGAGCCTCAAAAATAAAAATACCTTCCATGTATGGGGATTATCTGAAATCTATGCGCGCCTTCTCCTGGATTTTCCAGCCATTGTTTATTTTAGATAGTATGCCGTCCCCCTGCAACACTACCCTGCTCACCATGCGGTTAGATGGCTTTTCAAAAGCAAAAGCATTCTCCAACCTGTCGATTCCCTGCGAAATCACAAAGGCATGGTTGCCAGAAAGGTTAAAACGATAGCGTGTCAGGTTACTGCCATCTGTCGGTTCATCTACCTCTATGTAGCTATCGGAATCTGGTTGTTGTTGCAGCTGATGTGCTCTGATAAACCCATCTTCCGGAATGATAGCGTATTTTTTGCCTGTATATTCTGCTTCTACGGGCTCAGCTTGTACCGATGCCTGCTGTTCTAAATCAGTTAGGAAATCACTTTCTACAATTTCCAGTCTTACAGGTTTTGGGGAAGGAGTTGCCTGTTGTTCGTTGCCGATCTCATCATACTTATTTTTCTCCATTGGCTCATTGCGCCTCCTGTTCTCTTTCTTCCGACGCTGCTGCTGCGGCACCTGTTCCTGCTGTTGTTCCTGCTCGGCCCCCTGTTCCGGTCGAGGCTGGCGTTCCCGTTGCTTCTGGCGCTGCTCTGGCTGTTGCTCTGGCTGTTGCTCTGGCTTTGGTTGCTTTTGGCGTGGCTCCTGCTGTTCCTGCCGAGGCTGTTTCTGCCTTGGCTCTGGGGTATTAGCGGCTGGTCTGTTTCCACGGCCAGCGTTGCCATTCAGCTTTCTGAGCTGAGCATCCAGTGCATTGTTTTTCTCTCTTAAGGCTTCGATTCTTTTGGCAAGAATGCCGTGTGAGCTCTGCGCTCTTATAAAGGCAAAGCCGGCTGCTATCAGCGCTACCAGGCTTATAATGATGGCTACATATTCCATGTACTTATGCTGATTCTGTTTTATTTTGCTTTATATGCACTTTGAAACCGGTAGGGGCAAATAGGACTGCTAAACCTTACCCGGCCATACTTTAGAAACATTCAGATGAAAAGAGTACCCTTACATGTCTGATCTAAAGTTACACTTAACATCTGAATGATTCAGTTATACTTAAAACTGTTTATGAAATAGCACTCACCTGCGACTGCTGCTTGTATAGCTCCTTCGAAAGCAGGTATAGCGACTGTTTGAGCGGCATAAAAAACATGGTCTCATGCAGCTGCTCGCGGTCTGTCAGGCCACGCACGGTATCCTCCAACACCATGGTATAGCTGTCTTGCAAGTTGGCCCGCATAAAGTCAAGTATACGCTTCGGGTCTACCTCCACACCCATCGACCGCATAAGCGGCGAAATATCCGGGTCGTCTAATAACAGTTCCAGGCAGTTCATCACGTTATCCATTACTTCGTGGCGCAGCTCGCTTGTGATCTGAGTTTTGGTAACTGGCGTAAGTGCATCTGCAACATTGGCAGAACCTGTCGGCTTCATGATCGGGATATTGGTCAGGTCGTTCAGGTCTGTGCCCTCCAATGCCATCGCACCGCCATTGGCTGTTACCTGTTTCGGGTTATCAACCAGCACCAGCTTGAAGTTTGCCGGTGGCTCCTGCCCTGTCACCTTCTGGAAAATGGCTTTGGCATAACGCTCTACATTAGATAAGTTATTACCCGCACTAAGCAGCTTAATGTATAAACTACCACGGCCACTAAACGAAATATAGCGCGGCACCTTCACATCCAGTTGCTGCACCAGTTGCGCCAGGTGGTACATCAGCGCGCCAAAGTGCAGGTAGAACATAAGCCTAAGCTGGCGGGCCTGAAGCAGCTGTGTACTATAGCTTAATTCTTTATCATAGCTAAATAACAAGCTGCTGATATCTGACGAATTGAAATCAGGGTTATCCAGGGCTGTTTCCAGGAACTTGCGGTACTCTCTGCCTTCCTCCGTCAGCGGGATGCGCAGCACGTGATCTACCCCATACTGCAGCAGGCCGTTGTCTTTGCTGGTTTTCACGGTTGCAAAGCCATCACCCCACAAGTCGTTACCGGCAAAGCGGAAGGACGAACTGTGCGATGGCTTGCGATTGGTGAACAGCAGCACATCAGTTGTACCGCCCCCAATATCCACGTTAATCAGGTTCTCATCCTGGCTCGGCACCACAGCACCGGTTCTGGACAGGAAGTAAAACGGCGCTACTGATTCGGTTATACACACAGTTGTTCGGCCATTCTTAAACACATTGTTATATACGCCATCCCACACGTTCTGGAACATGTTGCGCGAATATTCATCAAAGCTTAAAGGTGCAAACCATACTATCTTAGTGCTGGCCACGTTGCCATGATTCAGCACCACTTTGTTCTTGATCAGCAGCATGATTTCCGTGAAGAACGCTTCGATGCGGCGCTTGCCTGCGTTTGTCAAGGTTTCGCTCCACTTTAAGTCTGTATGGTAGGTTTGCTTGTACTGGTCCTGGTGTGTGCCTTCTGTGTTGATCGAGAAGCCAATGTTGATGTTGCCAAACAAGTCGGTAATTTGGTTCTCAAAGTCAATAGACTCGCACGTGGCCGTTCTGGTCGGAAAGTTATACAAAGAGCCACCTGAGCCAATAATCAGCGGCAGGAACTCACGCTTCAGCAAGGTTTCTACGGCAAATAACCTACCAAAGCCACGCTTGTGCAGGCGCTGGTAATCTGTCAGAGCAGGGTCATCAGAAGGCTTGTTCAGCATAACCAGTTGCTGATCATTGGCGGTGATGGAGAACTCGCGTGGCGGCTGGTTAGCTCCTGAAGTATAGGCAATGTGCGTGTTAGAAGTACCAAAGTCGATGGCAAAGGTAAAGTTCTGGATACCCTGCTGCATTTCCTGAAACTTCGGCACGATCAAAGCCTTCCCTGTTACATCAACTCCTGCGTGCGTAAACTCTGCAAAGTCAAAGTGTGTGCCGCGCACTTCATAATAAGTGCTGCCAGCGCTACTATTGCTCTTTTTGGTTCTGCGGTGCGCCGTAGCCGACACAATACCGCCACCTGACTCCAGTTGTTTACCACCCACAAAAAAGGCTAAGGAGTGATTTTTATTTACGAGCAGCGGATCAATATCCTCATCCACCAGCATTACTTTGTAAAAGTCGTTATACTGCACTGCATCCGTAAACTTGTAGAACGGGAAAACACCTAAACCAACTCTGGATTTTAGTATCTGCCCCTTCTCTGGAATTACATTGCCGTTTGCGTCTTTAGAGTTGAGCGGGTTATCGTAATAGCTGCGCTCATACACAACACTTCCTTTCTCGGTTGGCACCTGTAGCGTTACCCGTACATGGTTCACATCTATATGGAAGGTCAGGTGATTTGCCAGGTCTTCCGGTGTAAAGAACTCAAAGTATAGATTTGTGATCGGCAAAAGGTAGTTGAAAGACTTCTCTGTTACCCCCGGCTGATACAATACTGTTCCGCTGTAGAAACGATCGGTGTTCACCTCGTATGGCACCTGCACAAGTGTTTCCTGCAGCAGGTCGTTAATGGTTAAGTATGGATAGTTAAATCCTACGCCCGGCAATGAGCGGTTTTCCAGCGGCTTCTCATCAGTATAGCCAACAACGGTATTTGCCGGCCAGGCTAGTTTGTTTACATACTTGATATCCGGTGCAAGGCGCAGTTCCGGCTTCAGCACGATAGGTCTGTCGCCCGCAAAACCGCTATGCGTAGGCCGGATAAACAAGTCGCTGCTGGTAACAGCTGTCTGGTCTTTCTTCACCAGGAAGTTAATGTGCCCCACGTGCACCGGGTTCTGCTGAAAATCTACCAACTGCAGGTATTCCGAAGCAATGGCGTTTTGCCCCACAGCGCCAGCCATGTTAATGCTACGCAGCAGGTTCTCATCCAGTGCGCCGTATACTTCCGGAAACGCTTGGATCATGGCAGGACTCGACACAAACAGCTTGTGCACATACGCCTTAAAATCCTGCTCTCTGTCTTGTAAAGACACAACGTTATGATCAAAGTAGGTGCCTATGTTCTGAGCACGGTTTATACTTAGCGGCAGCACATTTGGGGAAACAAACAGAAACGTAAGCGGCGATGTACCGCCTATCAACTGCATGTGTCGGTCGCCACGGCTATTGGTTGACTCATAGAAGAACAGGAAGATATCCTCCACCCCCTGAAAGCGACGATCATTCATAAACAGCTCCAGCGTACGGCCCAGCAAGTTTGTATTAGGATTTGACTGCATCGCCCCTAACTGCTGCTGTTTGTTCCAACGCCTGATGATGACCTTATTGCCAGCCTGGGCGTAACTCTCTTGGTTATACAACAGCTCCCACAGGTCCCAGAAGTGCGTTACAAATTTGTGATAGATGGTATTGGTGCTATTGCCTGCCACGCCACGTTTCACAAAGTCAAAAGCAGTTTCGAACAGGTGCATTCGGGCAAACGGCGTAGGAATAGAGGCATTTATTTTTAAGGCTCTTCCACCGGCACCATCCGTGATATCTTTGATCTCGGTACTGGTAATTTGGCTGGTTTTTGCCCAACCCTCCACGTTAGAGCCTGTTTTATGTAGACGAAGTACTTTCGGCATAATTTCTTTTTATAAGTTGAATATAGTAAAGCAGAGTAAGGCACCTGTTAATAACTTGTTCCATTCCTATGTCATCCTGTAAGGATCTTGTGGGCGAAAACCAGTAAGCTTTTCTACTCCCATACATCTACAAACATCAGCGTAGGATTTTCTTCCTTTATCAGTTGAAGCTTATCTTCTCTACTCAATAATTTTATCTCTTTCTCACGCTCTATAGCATGTAATACATAAGTATAGCGTTCATAGTATAGCAACTTATAACAGTAGTAACGTCCGGCAAAGGTTGCAGACTTACCTCGGTTTGCTTTATGCTGCTCCATTCTAACCAGCAAATCATTCGTCACACCTACATTCAGCACTGTTCTTCCAGGGTTAGTTGTAATGTAGACAAAGTAATTGTGGCTTTTAATAGCTGAAGTTCATGGTTTAGCCCACAAGATCCTTTCAGGATGACAATATGAACTTGTACTAGCTATACTTTAGTTTCTCCTCCACCAGCCGCTCTGTAGCGGCTTCGAAAGCTTTGATGGTTGCTTTGAAGGCATCGCGGTCAGAGATAGACTCTGATGCACGGTTCAGCTCTTTTACGAAGGAACCCTGATGGATGCCTTTGTTCAGAAAGCCTGTCTCCACTTGCTTATCCGACACCATACGGTTAAAGTCCGTTTCATTCAGATTCAGCGCATCAAAAGTTCTTTCCTTACGGCTCAGCTCTCTCAACCAGGATTGGTAGCCGAACTCCTGGTTTGTCAGGAATTTGTTCAGCTCCTTAAACGCCGGCTCATTGCGAATAGCGCTTGTCAGATCTACACCCTTTGCATAGGCTGCCTGTGAGTCTGATGGAAGGTGTGTTGAGTAGTAACGCTCAAAGTAGTGGAAGCGGATAAGCTGCTTGGCAATACGTTCTCTTGTTTCAGAGTCTAAATGCGAAAACTGCACATTACTTACATCCTCACGCAATCCATACTCATGGTATACTTCATTTCCGCTCAGCTCATTATCTGAGTAATCCATGAAATCTACTATAGCCAAGGCACTTAGCAACTCTACCAGGTGTGCATCGTTTTTCTGGCTTGCCCGCCCCGGATTGTTCTCCATCGGCTTATCAGGCGTGTCGCCCATATAGTATACCGCATTTACACCGTTCAGGTGATGCTGGTAGTAAGACAGCGCATCTTTAGCCTTTGTTGTAAAGGTGTTGGAGTCAATGAAGTCGGCCTCTACGCCAGCTGCTGGTTGCTCTAAAGAGAAGTACGGCAACACGACCATCGCTCCTGTTAAAGCGGAGTTAAGGCTGGCGGCATTAGGCAAGGAAGTGCGGGTGTCTTTAAAGTTCTTGAGCAGCAACGGAAATCCTGCTGCACCTGTCCCTCCGAAAATAGAGCTCACAAAGAAAATCCGATCTCCTGGCTGGAAATTAGAAGCAAAGAAACGCATTTCAGGAGAATCAATAATTTCATTCAGTACCACGCTCCCTACATTCGGGCTGCCACGGAAACCTACATCCAGGCTGTTGTTCAGGTTCTCGGGGGTAAAGAGTAAATCCATCAGCGCCTGGCTTTCTATTTCAAGCTGGTTATAACCTATATGGTCTTTAAAAGGCTTGTTGATTCCTCCGAAATCATACACAAAGCTATCCCTGATTTTTGAGGAACCATCGCCAGCTATACTTGATAAAGTGCTGATATCGGTATGGAAGAAACCATCTTCACGGCGACCCAAGCCATCGTGTATGTGCTTGTATGTTTTAAGCAGCTCCACCGTACGGTTCATGTCACCGTTCTGCGTATCCGGGTCAATAATGATTGGTACGATTTTATCACAGTTCTGCACCTTCACCCCTGCCGCCATCAGCATCACCAACGAACGGATTACGCGGGAGCCGGTGCCACCAATTCCAAATACAAAAAGTTTTGCCATAGTTATTTTTTGTTGGGCCACTTCATGGGCGTTGTCCATGCCTGCACAGAGCCCTTTTTAAGTAGTATAGAGAAAACGAAGAAAAGTATAAGACTATAGATCACGTTTACAAACGCGAACATATAGGTATAGGAATGTGTCTCAATGTCGTTGCCACTGACCTGCATAATTGGTATGATAAAAGCGATCACAGCATTTATCACCAGAAACATCACCCAGTGGGAAGGCTTGTACAGTCCAGTGCTCATCATGCGGTTAAGCACATAATAGTAAATCACCACGATAGCCAGCGTAATCAGCACCAGCATTAATCCGGTGTTGGGGAACACAACCTCACGGTAATCATTTGTGAAGTTTGCAGGAATGGGCCTTCCTAAAACCAGTTCGTAGAGTCCTGAGAAAAACTGTTGTATCATACGTTTTAATCTGCTTTGTTGAATTGTATGGTTGCACTAAACACGAAGTCGCTCTGGTCTCTGTATAATGCCTGAACGCCATCTACTATCTTATTAAACTGGTAAGTCTTTTTGGGGGCAGCCGCTGGGTTATTGTCATTTTCTGTAGACCAGGCTTCAATCCAGGCTGGCTTTACCTGCGGCAGCTGTAACGTAATAGTACCCGCGTTAGCAGTAAGCTGCGGCACGCGCACGCGTACAAAATGCGTATACTTGGCCAAGTCTGGTTTAGACTTGATACCTTCATCAGCAGCCTTTACAGATACCATACTTGCCCTACTACCGCTGCTCTTCACTTTTAGATTATTCTTTAGGTAGGCTTGTTGCTGCATCGACATTGGCAGTTTACGCAGGTCAAGGGCAACTGTAAACTCTACCGGCTCATTCTTCTCAGGCTGCAGGTTTACAGACGTACAAGGGTTGGCATTGCGGCTGCTGCAATACACTATTCCAGCAGGCTGAAACTCCTCCTTCTCCTTAAGTAAAGCAGTATAAGGCACGGATTTAAATTTAAAGCCAAAATATGCCTGCTGTGGCGGCAGGTTGCGTAGCACCCTATTTATTGCTACCTGCACCTCCTCCTGCTTTCCAATCACCCAGATATAGTATGGAATCTCTACACCGTTCAGCGTTCTTCTCACTTCCGGCTGCTTCACGGCTGGGTGATAAGTGCCCATAAATTTTGAGGTATTGGCAAGTATGGCGATGGCCAAGCCTTGCTGTTCTGCTTCTCTCAGGCTGCTCCTGATATCAGACTCCAAGGCAATAAATTGTCCCTGGTCGCGTGGATCAGGGCCATGTATAAAGTCAGAGATAATAATGCTGACAGCTTTCTGCGCTACCGATTTTTCCAATGCCGCCTTCAGCAGTGCCGGAAGTGGTGTGCCTCTTACGTCATCCTTAATACCACTAACGACATAGCTCTTCATGGTATTGTAGGGCACGCTATCGAGCACAGCACGGCTTTGCGCATCTTCCTTTGCCAGGTAAAAGCCTTTGGAAGCGACATAACGCCCATCCTGTACTTCTGAAATCAACTTGATCAGGTTCTTCTGAAAGGTAGTGGCATCCTCTCCAGCAGCAGGCTTCGGCATAAAGCCCTTCATGCCATTAGAAATCTCAAGGTAGACGTTTACGTCAACCTTATCGGGAACAGCAGAAGGAGGTGCGTTATTTGCTTGTGTGCTGGTAGCGGAGGCTTCTTTCTGATCGGGTGTGGTTGTAGCAGTATCCTTTTCGTTTTCGGTATCTACTTTCTGGTAGCACCCGGTCATAGTTAGCGCCATAAAAAGCAGCAACACATAGAGGCTACTCACAAACTTTGTTTTAGGCATGCAGTTCCGTGTTTAAATTGTCTCTGATGAGAAGTTAAGAATTAGCTTTTGTCTTAGCAAGTACGAGTGAGGCATAGATTCTATTAAGAGACAACTTAGTTAGGTATAGTATAGGCTAATAACGATATAAGTTATCAGATAGATACGTGTGCAGCGATATTTACCAGAAGAACCAGTAAATGGTTATCAAAAGATTATCAACTATCAGCTTCAAGTATGGAGCATACTGCAAAAACGAACTGCATGTTAACAGAGGCAATAAGTACTCTTGTCTTTGCACAATACAATTTGCTTTGCCCTACAAAATACTTATGATATTTATTCTCGTCTCCTAGCGCTACCAATTTTCATATACTTCATAGTGCCAAATAGCTACTCCATTAAATTATCTTAAAAAAGACACAAGCCATAACAGCGATCTTAGCATCATCAGAAACTAAGTATTGCCACTTAAAATTTGTTAGCAGCTATATTGTAAATAACACACAATACAGAGAACCTATCACAATAGAAAACAGGTTTTATCAATTATGTTAGCGGTATCTAAGTTGACCATGAAGTACTAATGTCTGGCAAAGCTATACTTTCATATAGTTGAAGTTCAGCTGCTACTCCCCGAACTCCAATAGTAAATTTTCTTTTGCTGAAAACCTTTTAAGTGTTTATTTTCAGCTACTGTCCAAGCAAAACCTAATTTAAAATGGCTAAGTAAAGCTGTTGTTAAAAAATCCAAGAGTGCAATAAGGCGAGAGAAACGTGAAATTTGGTAGCTGTTTTAACAGGCAATATTAGGGCACAGCATAAAGTTGAAATAGGATCTAAACCTTATTTCTATGAGTATATAATGCCTATGATAGTAGATTTGTTAATGTGTCCGAAGGAGGATAAATAGATTATTTCTTCTCTTGATAGGTCAGTATCACTATGCTCTGTTGCTGCTAAAGAATGATAAATAAA
>NZ_JBHTLD010000064.1:0-21599 GCF_042678745.1 Pontibacter rugosus
GCCCGCTGCACTAGTGCAGCGGGCGCTCTTCTTATACTTGCCCATGGCTATTATTCGTAACGCAACGATTCGATCGGATCAAGTTTAGACGCTTTAAAGGCGGGGTAATAGCCGGAGATTACGCCTACTACCACACAAATTGTGAGTCCGGAGATAACCCATACCCACGGCACAAAAAATCCGGCTCCTTCTGCTATAAGTGCGGCAATGGCGTTGCCCATCATTATCCCCATCAGCACCCCGACAATGCCTCCAAGCAGGCAGATGACAATAGCTTCGATTAAAAACTGCTGACGAATTTGGTGAGCAGTTGCTCCCAGCGCTTTACGCACTCCAATTTCACGTGTCCGTTCATTAACTGAAACCATCATAATGTTCATCAGGCCAACCGAAGCTCCCAGCAAAGTAATAAGCCCTATTACCGCACCTCCAATTTTTAAGTAGCCGGAAATCTCATCTAAACTCTGCACCAGCGAGTCCGACCGTCTTATTTCAAAAGAATCCTCCTGCCCCAAAGCATCCTGGCGTATACTACGCATCCTGCCTGTCGCTTCCCCCATCACATAGGTTAGCTCTTCCGCTTTATAGATACCGGTTTTAATGCTGAAGTTTAACTGCGTATTCCCGGCTCTGGGAATCTGTCGTCCAGTTTCCAAAGGAATAAGTATACGCCTGTCGCTGCTGCCGCCCATACTGCTTCCTGCTACCTCCAACTTACCTATCACCTTAAACCGTCTGCCCAAGAATGTAATATATTTTCCAACCGGGTCCTGGTTTTTAAAAAGTGTAGTGGCTATTTCATTTCCGATGATGGCCACATTCGTGCCCTGCTCCTGTTCAAAAGTAGAAAAATCGCGTCCCTGCTCCAGGTTCAGGTTGTTGTTCAGCATGTAGTTATCATCCGCTGCTACTACACTTATATTGGGATTGGTTTTCTCAGTTTCACTTTTCACCACCGTTGCCCCTGATACAAATGCAGACAGGCTCACGCGGGCTTCATCCCCCATCATGTCTTTATAGCTTTTGGCTTGCTCATAGGTTATCTCCGGGTAAACCTTCTCGGCACGCCCCTGTTGGTTTCCACGGTTGTTGTTTCCTTTTCGCCGGATATCGAAAGAATTGGCGCCCAGGTTAGAGAAAGTCTGCGTGAGCGAGTACTTCATGCTATCCACAGCAGTTAAAATGCCTACCAGCGACATGATGCCAAAGGCAATAATTAAACCTGTAAGAACCGTGCGGAGCAAATTTCCTTTTATGGCTCTAAGACTTTCACGTATATTTTCGAGTAGATTCATCTGTGGGAAAAGATGTGCGCTTTTGTTATCTTTTGCGTTAGTATAAAAAACCGGCAGCAATGCTTCTAAGATAGCGGCATTTTCTGAAAGATGGAGCAGTTTTATACATTTCATGACATTTTAAAGACGAACATGATGTTTTTCCGTACCACCGCACTTTTACTTTGCCTCCTGATGCTGCATTTGCCTGCCTGGGCAAGCACTATTCTGGTGCCGATGGATGAGTTGCAGAAAGATCACCTGAAGTCTTACGGTGCCGCCTACTGGGTACTGGGCAAAAACCAACCAGTAGACTGGCTGTTGAATTATCGTGGCGGAAGCTTTGCCTTTACACATATGCCACAGCTGGAGAACGAGCTGATTGTGCGCGGCATCAGCTACAATGTAATTTCAGATGCACAGTACAATAGTATACTCACTGAAATAAGCAACCCTGAAGCAAACATGGACATCATGAAGCTGGAGAAGCTACCTAAAATAGCGGTTTACTCTCCTAAAGCTAAAATGCCCTGGGATGATGCCGTGACATTGGTATTAACCTATGCTGAAATTCCCTATGATGTAATCTACGACAAAGAGATTATACTTGGTGACCTGCCAAAGTATGACTGGCTACACCTGCACCACGAAGATTTTACAGGCCAGTACGGGAAGTTTTATGCCAGTTATCGCCACTACCCCTGGTATCAGGAGCAGCAAGCTGACGCCGAGGCATCGGCTACGGAATTAGGTTTTCAGAAGGTATCGCAGCTAAAACTGGCTGTTGTAAATAAAATAAAAGAGTTTACAGCCGGAGGAGGTTTTCTTTTTGCCATGTGCTCGGCTACTGACACTTATGATATAGCTCTAGCTGCCGAAGGTTTGGATATAGTGGAAGCGATGTATGATGGAGACGCCGCCGACCCTAATGCCCAAAGCAAGTTAGACTTCAGTAAAACATTTGCCTTCAAAGATTTCAAAATCTCCAGAAACCCAATGGAGTATGAGTACTCCAATATTGATATGCAGCCACAGGAGCGGCCGGTAACAGAGGCTAACGATTATTTCCAGCTTTTCACCTTTTCGGCCAAATGGGACCCTATCCCCACTATGCTCACACAGAACCACGCAAAGACTATCAAAGGATTTATGGGGCAAACAACAGCTTTCCGCAAGACACTCGTAAAGCCGGAGGTAATCATTATGGGCGAGAATAAAGAACTTGGGGAGATTCGCTACATGCATGGCACCTACGCCCGCGGCACCTGGACCTTCTATGGCGGCCACGATCCGGAGGATTACCAGCACCTGGTAGGTGAAGACCCAACCGATCTTGCCTTACACCCAAACTCTCCCGGCTACCGCCTTATACTTAACAACATACTCTTCCCGGCAGCCAAAAAGAAGAAGCAGAAAACTTGATTGAGCTGAGAATTATGAGTTGATTTTAACTCATAATTCTCAACTCTTAATTCTTTTAGTGCATTCGGTCTGCGCGGGGTTTCAAGTTGCGGACGATTTCTGCCTCGATAGCCAAAAGTTCTTTCAGGCGCGCATCTACTTCCTCAACCGGCATGTATTCTTTTGCTAATTTAACAAAGCTTACGTAGTGGCCAGCCTCTGAAACCATTAGCTCATAATAAAACTTTTGTAGTTCTTCGTCTGCAATGTTTTTCCAGAGAAGCTTAAAGCGCTCACAGCTGCGGGCTTCGATCAAAGCATTCACCAGCAGATGATCCATCAGCTGGCGCTCTCGCTTATCGCCTTTACGGATATGCTTCGCCAGCTCTACCACATACTCATCAGGTCTGTTGCGCCCCAAACCGTAGCCACGCTTTTTAAGCTGCTCCAGCACACGTTCAAAATGGCTCCACTCTTCGGCTACCAACTCGGTCATCTCCTCCACTAAGCGCTCCTTGTCGGGATACTTAACTATAAGAGAAATAGCAGAGGTGGCAGCCTTCTGCTCACAGTAAGCATGGTCCACCAGAATTTCCTCAATATTCTTTTCGGCAATATTTACCCAGCGCGGATCAGTTGGCAGCTCCAGGCGAAGTATGGTTTTAGTTGGTTGTGTTGTAGACATCATTATACTGGTAGAGGGATGAAGTATAAGCCCGAAAGAACCAAACATTTTTTATGGGCTTAGCTTCCAATGGATTGAAAAAGCTTGTTCCTGTTATTTTAGCTAAGTGATTTAGTCGAAAAAGCGCCACTGCAGGCCGAAGACAAAGCTGCGGCGCAGGCCTGGATAGTATGGGGTAATGAAGTTTACCGGCTCCGTCATCCCGTAGTTGACATGGCTCATCTTCAAAAAAACGTTCACTGTTTTGATATCTGCATTCAGAAAAACATCAATTACAGGATAGGCCTGCACATTAAACCCATTCTGGACAAAGAACTGCTGCGTTACCGGCATATAGCCGTAAGCGTAATAGTCGCTGTTGATAGTGCCTTGAATGCCTAACTGCGTATAAAGAGCCCCTTTGAAAAGAGCGCCTTCTACATAGGCTTTTGACTCCCATAGCCACTCCGGTATTCTGATTTTATCAGCTTCGTCCGTATTGGTATATGAAACAAAGTTTTCAAAATGAAGAGGCCCAAAATAGATGTTATGAGATAAGTTTGCTCCCCAGAAACGCTGATTACCACCTGCACGTGCTACTTCTGCCTTCTCGTTAAAGTATACCCAGCGTTTGATGTTAGTATAGTTGGCATTAAACTTTACATACTGTCGGTTTCCAAGCTTCTGGTTTAATCCTGTTTCAATACGATCTACAACGATATTTCCAAAGTCATTATTCCATCTAAAATGATTGCTCAGCATATACTGCTGCACCAGCGATGGCGAGAAAAGCACGCGTTCTAAGGATGCATAAGCCCCTCCCACCCGTGCCATACCTTTTATGCGGTAATCGCCTGCCAGCTGATATTCTGCATTACCGATCAGCTCTGCAAAATCTTTATAGAACAACCTTATACTTCCGCCTATAAATACCTGGTTAAATTTATCTTTGTTTGAGATGGGTTTAAACACATTTCCGGTAGCCAACAGACTATCAGACAGCCCCTGTAAAGAATCGATAGCCGAGTAAAGTATATTCGCGTTTCTTACCTTAACGTATGCTTTATAGAATGACAGTTTGTTGTTTCCGGTCAGGCCAAAGGTGTTTTCCAATTGCTTATATTCTGTAGCATCTTCTGTACGGGTTCTGCTGTAGTAGAAATGCGGATAGATGTAGGAGCTGCTATCTGCCAAAACCGCAGGAATGCCATTATCTGTATACTCGTTGCGCTGCCGGAAATAATCCAGGGTATGGTAAACCTTTAAGTTCTCTTTTGCAATTTTATAGATATGCGTAAGGTGCAGGTTGTTCCTGGACTCTTCATTTGCCGCTTGTGTCAGGTTTACGTTCTCCTCTTCGTAGCTATCCAGGTCGTTTTGGGTAAAATCATTTTCGCCCGGCCTGATGCCCCCGGATTCAATCTGCTCTACTTTCATAAAAGTATAATTGAAAAAAAGATCATACTTTTCATTTTCAGAGCGATAGTGACTAAAAGCTTTGACAGCCTGATTATCTATGAGTCCTCTGGTTCTTCTTTCCTGAGATGCCGGGCCTATTTGCTGATCAGCAGATAAAATCTGATAGGCAACGCCAAAATTCCATCGAGGAGTAATGTTGCGCGTGTGCAGTGCTTCAAACACTTGCTCACCTATGCCACCCTGCACATAATACAGATGTGTATAGGGCGAGCGCGTGTTGTAGTAGTTTAAGCGTTGCGGATCGTAGGCATAACGGTCAAATATATTTTTACCTAGCCTAACCCCAATCTGATTCGGCATTTGAAACAGCATGGGTGTAGCTGCGGTGCCTACGTTACCCAGGTGCTGGTAAAAAGTGGTGTCGTTATACCAATAGCGCTCATTCTGAATATTATTCAGAGATGTATCGATAGGCAGTTCAGCATAGTTTCCTTCCAGTACGTTTTGCTCATAAAGTTGTAACGTGGTCTTAGGGCTGTAAAGCAATCTGGTAGAGTCATCGATTATCTGGGCATGAGCTGTTCCGTTTGCCAGTAGCAAAAGAAACATTGCAAGTATAAAAGCGGATATTCTTCTTTTCACGTTACAAAAATAGTGTTTTATAATAATTTCATGCAGCCCTTGCACTACCTAAACTCCTCCACATGCTGCACAATAAGTTGGTCAAACTTATCCTGTTCAGCCAGAAACTGTACTTCTATGGGCACATAAAAGATTGGAAGCTGCGCTGTCTGCTCCTTTAGGCTTGCATCTGTGAGTTTAACGGCGTCCTTACGGGTAGTTAGTATAATGGCCGCCCTATAAGCCGGCTTCTGTAGCAGTTTGTGCAGTTCCTCCAGGTTTTCAGAAGTATAATGGTGATGATCCGGGTACGCCTGGTGCTCCACCACCTGATATGCCTGAGATGCCAGGTATTTCTTGAGCGGTTCTGCATTGGCAATTCCGGTCAGCAGCACAACTTCTGTAGCCAACGTTTTGGAAGAGCCGATAGCCACTGGTTTGCCATAAGCAAATGTGGAGAAAAAAACAGGCACATCAGCGGCAGTATACTTATACACCTGATGCTTTACCTGCGCCATTGCTTGCTCATCCATACCAGGTGCGCATTTACTCACTACAATGATATCGGCACGGTTAGCTCCACTCCTTGATTCGCGTAATCGCCCGGCTGGAAGCACTAAATCTTTGTAAAATGGCCTGTTGATATCGGTAATTAACATATTCAGGGATGGCTGAACCGGACGGTGCTGCATGGCATCATCCAGTACGACAACCTGCAGATCAGGCACCTTTGTCCGTAGCTCTTCAATACCCTTCACGCGTTTCTCGCATACAGCCACCTTTACATCCTTAAAATCAGCAAAGTATTGGTAAGGCTCATCCCCTATCAGCGATGGCGTTGCTTGCGCATCAGCAAGTATAAAACCTTTGCTTTGGCGCTTGTACCCCCTGCTCAGCGTAGCCACTTTATACTGCTGTAGCAAACGCAGCAGATACTCTACATGTGGCGTTTTGCCGGTTCCGCCTACTGTAAGATTGCCAACCGCTATGACAGGCAGCTCAAAGCTTCTGGACTGCATGATGCGCTGGTCGTAGAGGTAGTTACGCAAACGCGTTATACCTTCATAAAGCGCTGCAAAGGGCCGTAGCAGTATTTGTGCTGATTTATACATAGTTTGTAACGAAAGCAAAGTTAAACTAATTTTAACGTGCCTACGCAAATCACAGAACTGAAAGAATGAAACTATGGCAAAAATACAAGAAGTAACGAACCTACTGGAGCAAGTGGCTCCCTTAAGCTACCAGGAAAGCTACGATAATGCCGGGCTGCAGACAGGTGATGCAAACACAGAGGTAACCGGTGTGCTGGTAACGCTGGATTGTACGGAGGCGGTGCTGGACGAGGCAATTGCTAAAGGATGTAATTTGGTCGTAGCACATCATCCGGTAATTTTCAAAGGTCTAAAACAACTCACCGGCCGAAGCTATGTAGAGCGAACCATCATCAAAGCCATACAAAACAATATAGCTATTTATGCCAGCCATACTAACCTGGATAGTGTTGTTCATGGCGTGAACACTAAAATTGCGAATAAGCTCAATCTGCAGCAGCAACGCATACTTGTAAACAAGCCGAATACACTGATGCAGCTGGTTACTTTTGTGCCTGTTGCCCAAACAGATCAAGTGCTTGCCGCGCTGCATACGGCCGGTGCTGGCAACATAGGTGCTTACAGTAACTGCAGTTTCAGCGTAACAGGTACAGGCCGCTTTACCCCCTCTAGCCAGGCTACTCCTACTATAGGTAGTGCAAATAAAAGCGAGGAGGTAGAGGAAGACAGGCTGGAGCTTATCTTTCCGGCAAACCTTCAACATAATTTGCTGGCTGCACTTAAAAACGCCCATCCCTATGAAGAGGTAGCCCACTACCTTTATCAACTAGAAAACCATAACCAGGAAGTTGGAATTGGTATTATAGGAGAACTGGAGCAGGAACTAACGGAGCAGGAATTTTTAGCTTACCTGAAAGAGAAAATGCAGCTGCAGGGTTTGCGCTATACCAGCGTTGAAAGTAAAAAAATAAAAAAAGTGGCTGTTTGCGGTGGCTCCGGCAGCTTTCTCATCAAAGATGCGCTGCGGCAGGGTGCTGATGCACTTGTAACCGGAGATGTGAAGTATCATGAGTTTTTCGATGCTGAAAAGCAGCTGATGATTGCCGACATCGGCCATTATGAAAGTGAAGTCTTTACAAAGGAGATATTTTATGACACTATTTCAAAAGTTTTTACTAATTTTGCAGTCTTAATATCGGAAGTAAACACAAACCCCGTCAGATACACTTTTTAATACATGGAAAGTACTGTAGCCAGCAAATTAGAAGCTCTTTCAAAGCTTCAAAGCATCGATTCACAGCTTGATGAAATTAGACGAGTAAGAGGAGACCTGCCTGAAGAGGTGCAGGACCTGGAGGACGAGATCGAAGGCTATGAAGTGAGGGTTCGTAAGTTTGATGATGAGGTAGCAAACCTGAATGACTCTATCGGACAGCGCAAGCAGGCCATCAAAGATTCTGAGAGCCTTATACGTAAGTATGAAGAGCAACAGCAGAACGTACGCAACAACCGTGAGTATGATGCTATCACAAAAGAAGTTGAACTTCAGAAACTGGAAATCCAGATCTCTGAGAAAAAAATAAAAGAAGCACATTACCAGATCGATCAGAAGAAGTCTGAAATCGAAGGAACAAAGCACCGTTTGGAAGAGCGCCGCAAGGACCTTGAGAACAAGCGCAAAGAGCTTGACCTGATTGTTGGTGAGAGCGAAGAAGAAGAAAAGGCATTAGAGAAGGATCGCGATAAGGCTGCTGCTAACATCGAAGATCGTTTGCTAAGCGCTTATTCCCGTATTCGTAAAAACGTGCGCAATGGCCTTGCTGTAGTACCGGTTAAGCGTGATGCTTGCGGTGGCTGCTTCAACACTGTTCCTCCTCAGCGCCAGGCTGACATCGCTGCACAAAAGAAAGTTATCGTATGCGAACACTGTGGCCGTATTCTGGCTGGTGTGGAGCAGCGTGTATACTAGTAAAACTGTTTTATTTTGAGCGTTAATCGCTTGCATACAAATCGAAAAAGGATGGCTAAACCCCATCCTTTTTTTTTGGCACTATGCCTTTCACTAATCAGCATAGCAGCCCTGGCAGCGCCTGCACTATCTCCCCAACAAGAATTAGCCTACCAAGAACTCATAAAGCTAAAAATTAGCCGTGGCAGAGACTTGGCACAAGCCCAACTTAAGCAATCACCTGACAATGCTATTAACATCCTGCTAAACAACTACGCTGATTTTCTGGAGCTCTGTGTGCAGCAAAATACCCGACAATACGACAAACTGCTGGCTGCACAGGAGAAGCGCCTGGAAAAGCTGGAAAAGCTACCAAACACAGATGAATGGGTAAACTATGCTACTACTGAAGTAAGAATGCAGGTTGCCATGAGCAAGTTGTTATTTGGCAATCGCTTATCAGCTGCCTGGGACTTTAGAAAAGCATTTCAGGCATATAGCGAGGCAGCCAAAAGATCACCGGAATTTATACCTTACAAAAAGAATTTAGGTGTGCTGCAAGTGCTCATTGGATCGGTGCCTGATCAGTATAAGTGGTTTCTGAACATTATAGGCTTAAGGGGCAGCGTGCGCCAGGGTATGCAAAATCTGAAAGCTGCTACCACACAAAGAAATCCTTTTCACCTGGAGGCACAGCTATTATACGTTGTCCTGCTGCACATGACAACGCCTGAAAAAGAGCAGTTGGCGCTAAACCAAGCCAGGAGTATCGCCAAAGCCAATAAAGACAATCTGCTTGCTACTTTTGTAACGATGCACCTGCTAAAAAAAAGCAAGCAAGGTGAAGCTGCACTGGCAGTTTATAACACCAAACCGGTTGGCTCGGCTTATACACTGTTTCCCTATCTGCACCACATGGCAGCCGATCTGTTTTTATACCGAAGCGACTTTGAAAACTCTATCAAAGAAAACAACATTTTCTTAAAGCAACATCAAGGAAAACACTACCTTAAATCGGCTAACTTCAAGTTATACTTGGCTTATGCACTAAGTGATCATGCCCCACAAGCAGCCTGGTATTTGCAACAGGTACCCCAGGTGGGCCTGGCAGAAGTGGAGGAAGACAAATATGCTGCGTGCTATTATGAGAAGCAGGAACAACTTATAAAGCCCCTGATGAAGGCCCGCTTATTTACTGATGGTGGTTATTTCGAAGAAGCACTTGAGGAACTTAGCGCATTGCAACTAAATGGCGCAACACCTCCGGCCGTACAGGCAGAGTATTATTACCGTAAGGCACGTATTCTTCATGGGCAGGATTCTTTGAGCCAGGCAATTCTTTTCTACAGACAAACCCTTGCCTTATGCAAAGGCACTGATTTATACTTTGCCCCGAACGCAGCCCTTCAGCTTGGCTATATCTACGAAGCGCTTCATCAACCTCAGCAAGCAAAAGCATTTTACAAACAGGCCTTAAGCTTTAAAAATCATGAATACAAAAACAGCATTGATGCCAAAGCCAAACTGGCGCTGTCTACAATGTAAAGGAGAAGATGTTTAAGACAGAGATAAAACAAGAAGACATACCTGTAAGCCTGGAAGAATTCAGGCTAAAGGCATTGGCATGGGCTGACACCTTTCCCCTTGTTGCTTACTACAACCCTAACAGCATCCCCTATCCACACGATGGATTTAGCCACCTATTAGCTGTATCTAAAGGTGACGTTCTGAAACTTGACGAGGCACATGCACTTTTAAGCCTCAAAAAGGAATTGCAAAAAAAGCAACAACTACTATGTGGTTACTTAGGGTACGATCTAAAAAACCAGATAGAAGAGCTACAAAGTAATCAGCGTGATGAGCTAGGATTCCCAGTGTTAACATTTTTTGCACCAGAAGTATACTTATACTTTAACAGGAACAGTATAAGCATCTATAATACTGAACATAACACACCATCTATACTATCCGATATACTTGCTACTTCTCCCCTTCAACCTGCTCAGCCACAAAGTATACCAATGCAGCAACGTGTATCAAAAGAGAAGTATCAGCAACAGGTGGAACAGGTACGGCAACATATTTTAGAGGGTGATGTGTATGAGCTGAACTATTGTATGGAGTTTTATGCAGAAGACGTTAAAGTATATCCACTGCCCTTATACCTGGCGTTAAATGAAGTGTCGCCTACACCTTTCTCTGGTTACTTAAAGCTCCACGACAAATACCTGATGTGTGCCTCTCCTGAGCGCTTTCTCAAGAAAGAAGGTCAGCGGCTTATTTCGCAGCCAATTAAAGGTACAATAAGGCGCGGACTTACACCGGCAGAAGACAAAGCCCTACAGCACCAGTTACGGCACGATGAAAAAGAGCTGGCGGAGAACATGATGATCGTAGATCTGGTGCGAAATGACCTAAGCAGATCCTGCGCCACCGGAACCGTGCAGGTAGAGGAAATGTTCGGGATTTATGGCTTCCGACAGGTATCACAAATGATTTCCACAATTGTAGGAGATCTAAGGCCCGAAAAAGATTTAGTGGATGCTTTGACAGGAGCATTCCCCATGGGAAGTATGACCGGTGCCCCAAAAATAAGTGCGATGCAATTGATTGAGGAGCTGGAAGACACTAAGCGCGGTTTGTACGCTGGTGCGTTCGGCTATATTACAGCCACCGGAGACTGTGACTTTAATGTAGTTATCAGAAGCATGCAGTACAATGCCAGCAAAAACTATCTGAGTTTTATGGTAGGCAGTGCCATTACTTATGATTCTGATCCTGAGCAGGAATACGAGGAATGCCTGCTAAAGGCGAAAGCTATACTTCAAGTACTAGGCTCTAGATAAGTGCAGGATATTGCAGCGGTAATTACCTAGCTTGAATTATGCAAAATTTCACCTCTTCTCCTATGGAGATTGCTTCTGTGGTAATAAAAAGCGCATAAATAGTGAAAGCGTCTGCCATTCTGTCACGATTTTGATAACATTATAGTATATTTGCAGCTGTAATAGAGGTAATATGGAGCCAATACTAGATTTAGATTTTATAGACAATCGCACGCCAGAGCAAGCGGCGGCATGTGATACACACGTTACACAAGAAACCAATACAGGTAAAACACGCAAACTGTACATTGAGAGCTATGGCTGTGCCATGAACTTCTCGGACAGTGAGATTGTGTCTTCTATCATGCATGAGCAGGGTTTTGACACCACTTCTGAAATAGAACAGGCTGACCTTGTATTTCTGAACACATGCTCTATCCGGGAGAAGGCTGAGCAGACAGTGCGAAACCGCCTGGCTCAGATTAACTATCATAAAAAGAAAAAGCCATCCATGATGATTGGTGTGCTTGGCTGCATGGCTGAGCGACTAAAGAAATCATTGCTGGAAGAAGAGAAAATAGTTGACTTGGTTGTAGGCCCAGATGCTTACCGCGACCTGCCAAACCTGATAAGTGAAGTAGATGGTGGCCAGAAAGCAGTGAACGTCCTGCTATCCCGCGAGGAAACGTACGCAGACATTAACCCGATTCGCCTGAACAGCAACGGTGTAAGTGCCTTTATTTCTATCATGCGCGGCTGCGACAACATGTGTTCTTTCTGCGTAGTGCCTTTTACGCGTGGCCGTGAGCGTAGCCGCGATGCACACTCTATTATTCGTGAGGCAGAGGCTTTGGTAGCACAAGGATATAAAGAAGTTACTTTATTAGGCCAAAACGTTGACTCCTATAAATGGGCATCAGAAGATGGTACTGAAGCCGTAAACTTTGCCCAACTGCTAGAAAAAGTAGCCTTGGTTAGTGCTGATCTTCGTGTCCGCTTCTCTACCTCTCATCCTAAAGACATAACTGATGAGGTGTTGTATACGATGAAGAAGTATGACAACATCTGTAAGTACATTCACCTGCCAGCGCAGAGCGGTAACTCCCGTGTGCTGGAACTGATGAACCGCACCTACGACCGTGCTTGGTACATTAACCGTGTAGATGCAATCAGAAGCATTCTTGGCGAGTCGTGCGGCATCTCTTCTGACATGATTGCTGGCTTCTGTACTGAAACCGAGGAAGAGCACCAGGATACCTTATCTCTAATGGATTACGTGCAGTACGATTACTCCTATATGTTCTTCTATTCAGAGCGCCCGGGTACTTTGGCAGCACGTAAATTCGAGGACGATATTCCACTGGAGGTAAAAAAACGTCGTCTGGATGAGATCATTAACAAGCAACGCGAAACGTCACTGGCACGCAATAAGCATGATATTGGTAAAGTGCACCGTGTGCTGGTAGAGAACTTCTCAAAGAAATCAGCCGAACAACTTAGCGGCCGCAACGACCAAAATAAAGTAGTTATCTTTGATAAGAAGCACTATAAGAAAGGTGATTATGTGAACGTCTTTGTTCATGATTGCAGTGTAGGCACCCTTTTTGGCGAGGCAGTAGATTAATATATTGCTCCTACCCAATGTGCTGGTTTTTTGTAGACCTGAAGCACAGGCAAAGCAGCAGTATGTTACCTCTTTAGCACATTAAATTCATGCGCAACATCGATTTACAAAGTATAAAACAGCGCTTCGGTATAATAGGCAATTCTCCCCTGCTCAACTATGCCATTCAGGTAGCAGCTCAGGTAGCTCCTACTGACATGACTGTTATGATAACTGGTGAGAGCGGCAGCGGTAAAGAATCTTTTTCCAAGATCATACACCAGCTAAGCCCTCGCAAACACGGCCAGTTTATTGCGATCAACTGTGGTGCTATACCCGAGGGAACCATAGATTCTGAGCTTTTCGGACATGAGAAAGGTTCTTTTACTGGCGCGCAGGATGCCAGGAAAGGCTATTTTGAAGTAACCGACGGTGGCACTATTTTCTTAGATGAAATAGGAGAAATGCCTTTAGGAACACAGGCACGCTTGCTGCGTGTGCTGGAGAATGGAGAGTTTATCAAGGTAGGTTCTTCTAAGGTGCAGAAAACAGATGTTCGGGTGGTAGCCGCCACTAACGTAAATCTGATCAATGCCGTGGAAAAAGGAAAGTTTCGGGAGGATCTATACTATCGCCTGAATACTGTTCCGATAACCGTACCGCCTTTACGGGAACGTGGAGATGATATCTACCTGCTGTTCCGGAAATTTGCTGCTGATTTTTCTGAAAAGTACAAAGTACAGCCCATCATGCTTACGCCAGAGGCTATCCAAAAGCTGCAGGCATTCCGTTGGCCGGGTAATATCCGTCAGTTGAAGAATATCGTGGAGCAAATTTCAGTGCTGGAGTATGAGCGTGAAGTAAGTGCTGATACTTTGCAACGTTACCTGCCTACTGCACAAGGCTCTATGCTGCCGAGTATAATTGCAAAAGAAAATGGTGCCGAAGGTCAGTTTTCAGAGCGAGACCTGCTATACAAAGTGCTTTTCGATATGCGCCGCGACATGTCTGACTTGAAGAAGCTTGTCTTCGAGATGCTCGCACATCAGCCAGATGATGAGGACCTCCTACGCGAGCATGGGCACCTGTTCGAAAACATAGAAGCTCCCTCTGCCTACAACGGGCGGGGTTATCAACCTCAGGAGCAAGTACAGAAGGAGCCGTACTACCTGCCTATCAAGCATGCTCATGCTGGCGAACAAGCTTATGAGGATGAAAAAGTAGAGGATATTGCCCACGAAACAGAAGAAGAAAGTTTATCTTTAGAGGATAAAGAAAAAGAGCTGATCTTAAAGGCACTTAAGAAACACCACAACAAGCGCAAGTATGCCGCTCAGGATTTGGGCATTTCGGAGCGTACGCTATACCGCAAATTAAAGCAGTATGACATTGAAGATTAAGACAAAAGCACTCGGCTATACACTGGCTCTGTTGCTGCTGGTATGCAGTGGCTGTGGCATTTATTCCTTTAGCGGCACAACTATATCTCCTGATATTAAAACGATTTCTATCCAAACAATAGAGAACAGCACAGGTGAAGGCCCCTCAAACCTGACACAGGTGGTAACTAATAACCTTATTGACTACTACCGCCGCAACACAAATCTTGCTATTGTGCAGGGCGAAGGCGACTTGCAGATAGCAGGTAATATTGTTAGTTTTACTTATTCTCCGGCAGCTATTCAGCGTGATGGGCAACAGGATATTGCCTCTCTAAACCGGCTTACACTAGGAGTGCAGGTGCGTTTTGTAAATACAAAACAGCCTGACAAAGACTTTGACAGAACTTTCACGATTGCACAGGATTTTCCGCAGAACCTGGACGTTACGCAGCTTAGTACTGCTCAAATCGAGCAGCTTACAAACCAACTGATCCAGGATATCTTTAATAAAACAGTGGCAGATTGGTAATGTCGACATACATAAACTAGAAGGCCAGCATGAATAAATCAGCTTTTCTACAACTAATACAGCAGGTAGCTAATATCTCCGACCAACAAACAGAAGAGTTGGAAAAGGTAGCCGCTACCTTCCCCTATTGTCAGACGGCACACTTACTGCTGGCTAAATCTGCCTTTGATAAAGGGAGCATGCTTTCTACGCAGCGGCTGCGCAGAGCCTCGGCTTATGCCACTAACAGGCAACTACTTAAGCAGATAATTTATACTTCTCCAATTGCTGAGCCTGTATTTGATGAGTCTGCAGTAGAGGCTCAGGTTACTCCACCTACTCCATCACCGGAAGTATATCCTCTTCTGGAAACCTATGCGGAACCGCAGGAAGAAACTATTACTGTAGATGAAGCTGCATCACAGCCATACCTTGAAGCACTTACGGAAGAGCAGTATAGCGAAGAGGACTCTGCAACAGTGACATTGTATGAGTCAGCTGTGGAAACTGATAGTTATTCAGAACAAGAATCTCAGCAAGACTTAACGCTACCTGAAGACGAACTTACAGTAGAAGCAGAAGAAGCTGAGTTTGAACAGCCAGAGAACCTGGATAAATTGCCGGCAGATCATAACTTTTTAGAGCAGCCCATGGAGAAGCTCGACTCAGAGCTAGCCCTCCTGCTGACTATACGAAGCCTAAGCCCGTCTTTTACCGATTTACTGGCCCAGAAGCCTGACAACGAAGCTACTGAAGCAGCAAGCACGACAGAAGCAGAAATAACTCCGCAGGACACTGAAGCTGCGCTTCCTGCACAAGATTCATCCCCTCTTCAATCATCTGCACAGGCTTTGCCTGTTTTAGGCGACGAAGAGTCTGACACCCATATAGCACCAGAGGTAATTTCTAATAGCTACCCTCTTGCTGAGGATGAATTGCCCTACAGCATTGCTGCTGAAGTTGATACTGAGGATAATTTTGAAGAGGTAGTTGCGGAAGCAACAATAGCTCCTGAAGAAGCAGAAGTTAAGTATGCCTTCGATGAAATCGATCAGATGTACCAGCAGGACATTCTTGGGTATTGGATGGCATCAAGTCGCATGGGAGAAGTATTGCAGCTTAAAGACGAGCAGGAGATTACACGGGAGCGTCCACAAGGCTTCTCACCTGAATTGATACTGGAGTACAGTAAAACACATGAAATACTGAAGCAGGAAGCCCCTGCCCAACCATCGCTTCACGCGCAGATAGATTTAATCGATCATTTCCTGAAGCTTAACCCACGGCTCAAAGCGATGCAGCATGTAAAGATGAAACCGGAGCCACAGGAGGACCTATCGTTAAAGAGCACGAAGATAAAACGCGGGATTGCCTCCGAAAGCCTGGCCAACATCTTTATCAAACAGGGCAAAGAGAAAAAAGCCATTAAAATATATGAGCAGCTCATTTTGAAAAATCCCGAAAAAAAGAGTTACTTTGCCGAACAGATCGAAAAATTACAAAACCTAAGCTAACATGTATATCGCCCTTATTAGTATCATTATCTTTATTTGTGTGCTGCTTGTATTGGTTGTGCTTGCACAAAATCCTAAGGGAGGCGGACTCTCCAGCCAGTTTGGCGGTAACACAAGCCAGCTAATGGGCGTTAAGCGCACCGGAGACCTCCTGGAGAAACTTACCTGGGGCTTCGCAATTGCTTTAGTTGTGCTTACCTTAGGTACGCACATGGTTCGTGAAAACGGCACTGACACTGTTAGAAGCGTAAACGAAGAGCGTGCACGTCAATCTCAGTTACCAGCCGCACCAGCAGGCGCTTTGCCTGGTGTGGTAGATTCTACTGCTGCTATCCCTGATGCAGCTGACATTCCTGCCATGATTGATACAGCAACTGCTCAATAAGCAAAAGCATTCAATTTATACAAAGCCGATCCCCAGGATCGGCTTTTTTGTTTTAGACACCACATAAGCCTGACATATTTGCAAAATCTGATTCTATACCTGACACTTAATGTCACAGATGGCAGACCTAAAAGCGCTTTAAACTGTAAAAATGGCTTAAATCGACTCTTATCCATACTTGGCACAGGAAATGATAAGGTACAAGTGTTATTACAGATCAAAACAACATAAATAATAACCATAAACTATGTCAATCAACATTAAACCATTAGCAGACAGAGTAATAATCGCTCCTGCTGCAGCAGAAGAAAAAACCAAGTCTGGTATCATCATTCCTGATACTGCTAAAGAAAAACCTCAGCGTGGCGAGGTTGTAGCCGTTGGCGAAGGCAAAGTATCTGATCAAGGTGCCCTAATGAAGCCACAAGTAAATGTTGGCGATTCTGTGTTGTATGGCAAGTATGCCGGAACTGAGATTTCCGTTGACGGGAATGATTACCTGATCATGCGTGAGTCTGACATCCTGGCTATTCTTTAATTTTTAAACTGAACGGTTTAACCTAATCTAAAAAAATCAAAAACTATGGCTAAGAATATCACATTCGATACGGAAGCACGCACCAAAATTAAGGCTGGTGTTGATAAACTGGCTAACGCCGTTAAAGTTACGCTAGGTCCTAAAGGACGTAATGTAATTATCGACAAAAAATTCGGTGCTCCTACCATCACAAAAGACGGTGTTTCAGTTGCAAAAGAAATTGAACTAAGCGACCCTATTGAAAACATGGGTGCTCAGTTAGTGAAAGAAGTTGCTTCTAAAACTGCTGATCAGGCTGGTGACGGTACTACTACTGCTACTGTATTAGCTCAGGCTATCTATACTGCCGGTATTAAAAACGTAACTGCTGGTGCTAACCCAATGGACCTGAAGCGTGGTATCGACAAGGCTGTACACGCCGTTGTGTCTAACCTGCGTTCACAGTCTAAGAAAATCGAGAACTCGTCTGAGATTTCTCAGGTAGGTACTATCTCTGCCAACAACGATGCTGAAATCGGTAAAATGATTGCTGATGCGATGGATAAAGTTGGTAAAGACGGCGTTATCACGGTAGAAGAAGCAAAAGGTACTGAAACTGAAGTGAAAACTGTAGAAGGTATGCAGTTTGACCGCGGTTACCTTTCTCCATACTTCGTTACGAACCCGGAGAAAATGGAGGCTGACTTCGATAACCCTTACATCCTGATCTACGATAAGAAAGTTTCTACTATGAAAGAACTGCTTCCAGTATTGGAGCAAGTAGTTCAGACTGGTAAAGGCTTGGTAATTGTATCCGAAGATGTAGATGGCGAGGCACTTGCTACACTTGTAGTAAACAAACTACGCGGCTCACTTAAGATTGCTGCTGTAAAAGCTCCAGGCTTCGGCGACAGAAGAAAAGCTATGTTGGAAGACATTGCTATTCTGACTGGCGGTACTGTTATCTCTGAAGAAAGAGGTTACAAGTTAGAGAACGCTACCCTGGATTATCTTGGACAGGCTGAGAAAGTTATCATCGACAAAGACAACACGACCATTGTTAATGGTGCTGGAACTAAAGATGATATCGTAGCTCGTATCAACCAGATCAAAGCGCAGATGGAGACTACTACATCTGATTATGATAAAGAAAAACTGCAGGAGCGTCTTGCTAAGCTTTCTGGCGGTGTTGCTATCCTTTACATTGGTGCTTCTACTGAAGTTGAGATGAAAGAGAAGAAAGACCGTGTGGATGATGCTTTACACGCTACACGTGCTGCTGTAGAAGAAGGTATCGTAGCTGGTGGTGGCGTTGCCCTTATCCGCGCTATTGATGCGCTTGAAAACCTGGAGGTTTATAACGCTGACGAGAAAACAGGTGTACAGATTATCCGTACAGCGCTGGAGTCGCCGCTAAGAACTATTGTGTACAACGCAGGTGGCGAAGGCTCTGTAGTAGTACAGGCGGTTCGTGAAGGCAAAGCTGACTATGGCTACAACGCACGCGACGACAGATACGAGAACATGTTTGCGGCCGGTATTATCGACCCAACTAAAGTTACGCGTCTTGCACTTGAGAACGCAGCTTCTATCGCAGGTCTGCTGTTAACAACTGAGTGTGTTGTTTCTGAAGATCCGGAAGAAGACAAAGGTGCTCCAGCTATGCCAGGCGGCATGGGTGGCATGGGCGGCATGATGTAATCAAGCTCCTAACCTATAAATAAAAAGGGCTCAGCTTTTCAGCTGAGCCCTTTTTATTTATAGGTTACCGTAATAAAAGAAATGCTTTAAAGCTACTATTGAATTTCCTTTATTTTAATAGTGATGGCATGAGGCGCCACTTCATCTCCACCAAAGTAAGGATAAAGCTGGTACCCTGCTCCTGCTCCAGAACATGCTCTTGGCATTACCACTTCCTTTCCGTTCATAATGAACCTGTATTGGCTGTCTTCCATCTTGATTTCACAAACAGCTGGCTTACCAATAGGAACGGCATCTAAAAGCTTGTACTGCCATTTTTTGTTCAGGTAAGTATAAGCAAGTATTTCAAGCCTGTTGTTATACCAGCGCCATCCAAAGCGGGCGCTGTTAGTGTGATGACTGGTATTGCAATCAGAAAGGCCGTAAAGTTTATTTATATCTCCTTGATTGTTTGCAGCTATTGTTTTGTAAACCGCTGTACTATCAAAGGTAGCTTCAAACTTTAAGCTACTTGTGCTAAGCTTTTTATAACCATTGTTGTCAGAATAATGAGAACCTTTGGAGATGGTATAAATTGTTTCGCCTAAGCTTTGCGTTTGTGCTACGGTGGCATCAGCTTTTGGTGTCACTTCTGTTATTGTCTCGCATGAAGTAAGGGCACAGCAAAGAAGCCCCAGTGCAGCGATAACACGCACTCGTGAAAGAATATACATGGCTAAAAGTATGATTTGGCTAAAAGTTGTATTTATTACTGCTTTATAAAGTACTAATGTATAGCAGATACTTAAGCAAATCAAATAATATAACTAAAAAAGGTATTATCTAGCTATAATGATATGAAAATATAATAATTATCATAAAACCCGACAGCTTACTGTTGCTATAAACATTCCCTTAACCACGCAATATTATATATACTTGTAAAATATATAAATGACTGTATCATAATTATCCTGTGTTAAGCACACCAGCTCCAACTGCTAAAGCTATTCCTGGTTTAAGTTTAAATCAGGTATGTACTGAGGCAAGCGAGAACAGTTTGTAAAATAAAAACTATAAAAAAAGCCTCCACATCGATTGATGTGGAGGCTTTTTTTCGACAATTTTTAACTAACTGGCTTCTGCCTGTAGCAGCTGGCCTGTTTGCGCTTCTTCTTCATCACCATGCTTATCTTCAGCACCATGCGTAAGTTTATTGATACGCTTAGTTAGGATCATTAACAGGATACCTAACACAATGGTGAAACCAGCGATATACATGAATATCTCTAGCTCACCTTGTTGCTCAGCCCATATACCAATCCAGGAAGCAAGCTTGTTGCCAAGGCCAGTCACTGCAAAGTATAAGCCCATCATAGAAGCTACAATGCGTTTAGGAGCAACTTTGGTTATAAATGAAAGTGATACTGGAGACAAAGCTAATTCACCTATTGTATGGAACATATAAGCAAATATTAGCCAATGTAAAGAAGAGAGCCCGTCTGCTGATGAATTACGTTGTAAAGAGGCAAATACCATAAAAATAAAACCTATACCAAGTATAGCAGTACCTAAACCCATCTTGAAAATAGAAGGGGGATTTTTACCGCGCTTTGCTAACTTGATCCAGACAGCTGCCACAACACCACCCAATGTTAAAATAAAGAAGGAGTTAAGTCCTTGAAGCCAAGCTGTAGGTACTTCCCAGCCAAACACAACACGGTCAGTATAATCTTTAGCATATAAATTCATAAGACCACCTGCCTGCTCAAACGAAGCCCAGAAAACCAGAACAATTATAAAAGAGATGAAGATAACGATGATCCTGTCCCACTCATTTCTATTGAAGCCCAAGAAACCTCCGCGAGCTGCAGTTTCCTCTTTTGTGAAGATACGGTCCGTGCTGCTTTCTTTTTTAGTTAAGTTCCCTACACCTTTCAGGTATTTACGGCCCCAGATAAATACTACCTGGCCTAATATCATACCAAAACCAGCTAAACTAAAACCATAATGCCAGCCATACTTTTCACCTACTAAGCCTACAATTAAAGATGCAAGCAAAGCACCCAGGTTGATGCCCATGTAAAAGATTGTAAAGCCTGAGTCCCGGCGGCTATCTCCTTCTTTATAAAGGCCACCTACCATGGTAGATATGTTTGGCTTTAAAAGTCCGGTGCCTGCTACAATTAAACAAAGAGCTGTATAGAATGCCCATTCAGGCGGATAAGCCATTAATAAGTGACCAGCTACTAAGGTAAAGCCGCCTATGATTACAGCGTTTTTCTGCCCAAGCACCTTATCGGCAAGTATACCGCCAGGGATTGACATCAGGTAAACAAACATGGTGTAGGTGCCATACAGCTCTAAAGCCTCAATGTTGCTCCACCCATAACCGCCGTTTGTCTGCGATACCAGAAACAAAACCAGTATGCCGCGCATACCATAGTAGCTAAAACGTTCCCACATTTCAGTGAAGAACAAAATCATCAAGCCTTTCGGTTGCCCAAAAAAAGTACCTTGCGATTCTATAAAGCTGGGAGCTCGCCCCCCAGAAATGTTCTGATGTGTTGACATAAAATTGATTAGTCTCTATGAAATTCTTTGAGCATTTAAGTCTAAAAATACATGCATGATTTGATTAAAACAAATTTGATTAAAGCACTCAAACAATTGGCAAGCGCTTTTTAGACCTCTGCCAAAGTGGCCTATAGGCTTAAACAGTAAACTTAACATGCAGGTAACAAAAGTTTAAACCGTTGTTTTTAAGTAGAAATAGAAATGTATCATTCACTAAATCAGGACGTAC
>NZ_JBHTLD010000065.1:0-21525 GCF_042678745.1 Pontibacter rugosus
GTTAGATGCTAGATTTTCTACAGTAGTTTTTAGGTCTAATGTCTAAAATCTAGCGTCTAGCATCTTATTCTTCCGTTTTCACTTTGATATCCGTACCCAGGCGTTGCAGGTAAGCAATCAGGGCTACTATTTCGGCTTCAGGTTTTACTTCGATACCTTCTTTTTTCAACTCGGCTGAAACCCCTCTTGCCTGCTCCATCAGCTCTTCGTTGGCATTGGCGATGTACTCATCCTCGTAAGGCACACCCAGCTTTTTAAGCACTTCCAGCTTAGGCTGTGTTGTACTCAGGTCTATCTCCTGCTCAAACAACCATGGGTAAGATGGCATAATAGAGCCTGGCGACATGGAGGTTGGATCCATCATGTGGTGGTAGTGCCAGGAGTGCGGGTACTTGCCTCCTATTCTATGAAGATCCGGACCGGTACGTTTTGAGCCCCACAGGAAGTTGTGATCATACACAAACTCACCTGCTTTAGAGTACTCACCGTAACGCTCTGTTTCTGACCTGAACGGACGAACCATTTGCGTGTGGCAGTTAACGCAACCCTCTTTGATGTATAAGTCGCGTCCTTGCAGCTCCAGCGAAGTATAAGGCTTCACACTCGCAATAGTTGGCACGTTAGATTTGATCACAAAGGCAGGGATAAACTCTACCAGACCACCGATGAGAATAGCAACTGTAGCGAAAATGGCCATTTGGGTTGGTCGCTTCTCAATCCAGCTGTGCCAGTGCCCGGCATTTTTGCTTTCAGTAGGTACCACTACCGGAGCCTCTGCTTTCTCGTTAGCAACCAGTTTACCAGATTTAGCTGTTTTCACCAGGTTGTACACCATCAGGAATACACCAGATAAGTATAAAATACCACCAATACCACGCAGGTAGTACATCGGCACAATCTGCAACACCGTTTCCAGGAAGTTAGAGTACTGCAGTGTGCCTTCTGCTGTAAATTGTTTCCACATTAAACCTTGTGTGAAACCAGCCCAGTACATCGGAATAGCATAGAAAAGTATACCCAGTGTACCTAACCAGAAGTGTGCGTTGGCAAGCTTCTTAGAGTGCAGTTGTGTTTTGTAGAGGCGTGGGAACAGCCAGTACAGCATCGCAAATGTCAGGAAGCCATTCCAGCCAAGAGCACCTACGTGCACGTGTGCTACGATCCAGTCAGTAAAGTGGGCAATAGCGTTTACGTTTTTCAGCGACAGCATCGGGCCCTCGAACGTAGCCATACCGTAAGCCGTGATGGCAACCACCATAAACTTCAGCACCGGCTCTTCGCGCACCTTATCCCAGGCTCCGCGCAGTGTAAGCAAACCGTTGATCATACCACCCCAACTTGGAGCAAGCAGCATGATTGAGAAAACTACACCCAGCGACTGAGCCCAGTCTGGCAGGGACGTATAAAGCAAGTGGTGCGGACCAGCCCAGATGTAGATAAAGATCAGCGACCAGAAGTGAATGATAGACAGACGGTACGAGTAAACAGGGCGATTCGCAGCCTTAGGCAGGAAGTAGTACATCAGCCCCAGGAATGGCGTTGTTAAGAAGAACGCAACCGCATTGTGGCCATACCACCACTGCACCAGCGCATCCTGCACCCCAGCGTAGCCAGAATAGCTTTTGAAGAGATTAACCGGCATTTCGTAAGAGTTCACAATGTGCAGCACAGCAACTGTTAAGAACGTGGCAATGTAGAACCAGATAGCCACATACATGTGTTTTTCACGGCGCTTGGCAATCGTACCGAACATGTTCCAGCCGAATACCACCCATACCAGCGTGATAGCAATATCAATCGGCCACTCCAGCTCCGCATACTCTTTAGAGGTGGTAATACCCAACGGAAGCGTGATTACCGCTGCCACAATAATAAGCTGCCATCCCCAGAAGTTAAGCTTACTGAGTAAGTCGGAGTACATGCGGGTTTTGCAAAGTCGCTGTAAGGAATAATAAACGCCCATAAAAATGGCGTTGCCCACAAAGGCGAAAATTACAGCATTGGTGTGCAGTGGCCTTACGCGGCCAAACGTAGTATATTGGTTACCCATGTTTACGTCTGGGTTCGCCAGCTGAAAAGCGATAATCACGCCTATCAGCATACCGGCAATGCCCCAGAATACAGTGGCTATACCGAAATCCCGAACGATCTTATTATCATAAAAGAACGTGTCGATCACACCTTTGTCCGGACCTTTCGGCACCACCCGGCTAGGCGCGTTTTCTAAGACTTCTGCTACATTAGTTGACATGTGCGGTGTCCTCCATTTTGTTTAAGTGTTGTATTTGATGTATTGATGATTCCGTTGACGGAGTGTGACTTCTGCTAGTATCAAATTCTGTATTTGAAGTATGGCATGGCTTAATTCACAATTCAAAATTCGGTAAGAATGGCCTCGAAAAAGATGACGAATGTCAACTGCGGGATTGATTGATATCAGTAGCAGCGGCAAGAGATTAGAAACAGAATAAGAGAAGGTTTAATACAACAAGTATAAGCTGATCAAGCAAAAAAAAGCTACTGCATGCATCAGCCAGGCGGGGCGTTTTACGGCTTTTATTTTGATGTTATTCTTTAAGTTTATCTCCTCTTCATCAACTTCCTTTAAGTATAGGACTTGCAATAGACGAGCAAAAATAAAAAGCCACAAGTATGGCGATGTTCATACTTGTGGCTTTTGAGGTTATAAAGCTGTAACAGGAAGAAAGCAGCTACACCGGCCGCTCAGTAGCCTTTTTCTCAGTTTTATTACTGCCCGGCCCCACTTCGTTATCGAACAGCATGCGTACAGCCGGAGTATACTCGTCGTCGTACTGGCCGGAGCGTACTGCCCACAAAAATGCTCCCAGGAAAAGTGCCGCAACCGAAACACTGATCGCTATCATCAAGAATATAATATACATGGCTTTTCAATTAAGAATGATGAATTAAGAATTAGGAATGACTGCTGTTTCGGAAGACCTCGCAGCGTGCTTCCATTACAACCCTGCCCTTTTTGCTGCAAATTTGACAGAGAGTGTGGCAAATACAATTACGCTTAGCGAGCTGATCGGCATCAGTATAGCGGAGGCGATAGGCGAGAAAAGCCCCTGCACAGCCAGTGTTAAGCCGATTACATTATACACCAGCGACACGGCAAATGTGGCCAGGATGATGCTCATCGTCTTTTTGGAAAAGGCCAGGAACTTGCTCAGCTTGTTAAAAACTGTCGCATCCAGAATGGCATCGCAGGACGGTGAAAAGTTGGTGATACTGTTTGTAAGCGCTATGCCTGCCTCACTTTGCTTCAGGGCTCCCGCATCGTTCAAACCATCGCCTACCATCAGCACCTGGTGTTGTCCTGCTTGCAAGGCCTGTATACTTTGCAGCTTCTGCACCGGTGACTGGTTGAATACCAGTTCGGCATCTGGCCCTAATAACTCTCGCAGCCTTGCCTCCTCATGGTTGTTGTCGCCTGACAGAACAGCTATTTTCTTATCGTTTAGGTCGTGGAGTATATTTATCAGCCCTTCTCTGTAGACATTGTAGAAAGTATAATACCCTAGCACCACCCCATCCAACGAGACATAAACCGTAGTTTTAAGCGTATCAGTAGCTTTATCAGCAGGCACACCCAGGAAAGCAGCAGAACCGACCCGCACCAGTTGCCCGTTTACTTCACCGCTCAGACCTTGGCCCGTATACTCTTTAAACTGCCCTACACGCAAGGGCTGCTCTTTTAAGCCTGCACTTATACGCTGGCTAAGCGGGTGCGTAGAGTGGCGCAACACTGAAAGTATCTTTCGCTCCTGCGCTGCTGTTAAAGCTTTGCCAGTATAGCTTACTTCAGCGGCGCTTGGTTCGGTCAGCGTACCTGTCTTGTCAAAAACCACCGTATCTATGCGGGCCAGTGTTTCAACCACAGATGTATTTTTAAGGTAGAATTTGTTCTTGCCAAACACACGCAATGTGTGCCCATGCACAAACGGCGTTGCCAGCGACAGGGCGCAAGGACAGGCTATAATCAGTACAGATGTAAAGGCGCGCATGGCCATATCCATGTCGCGCGGCACCCAGTAAAACAGTGTTCCGGCAGCAACAAACAGGGTAACAACTACAAACCATTTACCGGCTGTGTTGGCATATGTACCTACTGATTGTACTTCTCTTTTAGAGAAAGCACTATCGTTCCATAGTTGTGTCAGGTAGCCCTGTGATACTTCTTTCACCACCTCCACCTCAATGCTCTCCCCTACCTGACGGCCACCAGCATAGATCAGTTCGCCTGCCACTTTCTCCACTGGCTCCGACTCGCCGGAAACAAAGCTGTAGTCGATCATGGCCTGGCCGTTCATCAGCATGGCATCGGCAGGTATAAGCTCCTGGTTACGAACACGGATGCGGTCGCCCACTTTCAGGTTACGCACTGCTATAGACTCCTCCTTCTCCTCTTTCAGCACGGTAACTGACACCGGAAAGTAGGAAGTATAATCTCTGTCGAACGAAAGGGTATCATAGGTTTTCTGCTGAAAGTATTTTCCGATCAGCATAAAGAACACAAGCCCAGTAAAGGAGTCAAGGTAGCCGGGGCCGGTACCTGTTAGGATTTCATATAAGCTCACGCAGAACAGCGCCATCAAGCCCAGCGCAATCGGAAAATCGATGTTGATGAGTCGCTGCTTTAGACCTTCCAGTGCCGAGGTAAAGAACCCTCTTGCACTATAGAAGAAAACCGGCAGCGAGAGTACGATGCTTAGGTAACCGAAGAAAGAGCCAAATGTACGCTGTAATCCATCTGAGATAGCAAGGTAATCCGGAAATGCAAGCAACATTACGTTACCAAAGCAAAAGCCTGCTATACCTAGTTTGTAGATAATGGTATGGCTCTGTTTTTGGACTTGCTTCCCGTCTGTATCAGCTAGCGTAATAGCGGGCTCATAACCTAGCCGCGCCAACAGCGACACCACCTCCCGCAGAGAGGTTTGCTGGTGCAAATATGTAAGCGATATTTCTTTGCGCAGGAAGTTAACCGTAGACTCTGTAATGCCGTGATTTAGCTTAAACAGGTTCTCCAGCAGCCAGATGCAGGAGCTGCAATGCATCTGCGGCAAGTATAAGGTAAGCTTACAGATGCTATCGTTGCGGAAGTTGATCAGTTGCGCCTCCACCCCTGCATCATCGAGGTAAGCGAAACGCTCTTCAGCAACAGGTGCTTTGCCGGAAATACCAGGGTTCTGCTCTAAGTTATAGTAAGTACAGAGGTTGTTTTCCTCTAGCAGTTCGTAAACGGTTTTGCACCCGGCGCAGCAGAAGCTTTTGTCGTGTGCTACAATTAACTCATCCTCGCAGGAATCCCCGCAGTGGTAGCAAGTATGAACATTGGTTTGGAGTGCGGCTTCCATCTCAATTTTCTTTAAAGGTCTAGCACAAAGATAGATGAGCACTCAGCGATAAATGATGATGAGTGTCATTTACTATGTTGATTGATATCAATGCGACCGCAGGTGAGGCTGTTGTACATTTGTAATGTCAAACAAACGGTAACCGGCAGAGAGGAAGTGGCGGGGTGTTATCTTTTTGATATTGCTTTTGAGCAATTCTTCTTAAGAGATTTTTTAGAATTAGTTTAGTATATGGTGCTAATACGGTCTCTTGACCGTTGAAAAGCAGGTTACTTTGTAGCCTGCTTTTTTGGCGTTTAGGCTTTGGTCTACTATTTATTTACCTTTTGCTTATGTGCTGTTAACGGTACTCTCTAGCTGGTGCGAGCTTGCAGCTCGTATCCTATTATGGGGTAGAGCTTCCAGCTCTACTGGCTTAAAAAGCCATACCTGAATAGCTTACATTATACTTAATATGCTCCTGACCTTGTCTGGCGCAAGCGTCCGCTTGTGCCTTAAACTGCCTCGGCTATACTTCCATAGTTTCTGCTTCCTGCAACCTCATCCAAGCTATTCATTCTCGCTACCGCCTATTCTCCAGCTCGCAAATACCTACCGTTTCACTTCTTACTTTGGAGCGCTCACAGCTGGGGTAGGAGCCCTATATAAGCGGGGCCTCGTCTTGGACAAGGGCATTGCGCTGTGTAGCCTTCGTGCCTAACGGCTGCCGCTCGCGCGGCACCGGAACATGCACAAGGCGCTCAACCCAAGGACTGGAAACAGGTTCGATAGCTAAAGCTAACGGAGCTTAGACTAATTCCCCTCCTCGGAGGGGCTAGGGGTGGGTTCATCTGAACAGCTCTTACTACAGTGCTTATACTATGGAGATAGCAGTTACAGGTTATCCACCTTAGACAAGGAGGGGCCAGAGGTGGTTTAATCACAGCACCTGCATAGCAAAAGCCCCGGCTTAATAGCCGGGGCTTCCAAAACACATCACTATATCTTACACTTATATGGCTTTGCTGAATACCTGCTGCTCGGCAGGTATGCTTTGCTTTAGTTTCAGGTCGAAAAGCATACAGATGTTGCGGATAAAGGCTTTGCCTGTTTCTGTTACTTTAAGGTAGCCATGATCGAGCTCTACCAGCCCTTCTCGTTTCATTTCTTTCATGTCTTCAAAAGCCTTGTCTGTAACTAGTTCCATCAGTTGCTCTGTTAGCTCCAGTTCTCCTTTGCAGGCAACACTAAGTATAGCTTCTTTCAGCAGTAGGTCTTCTTGTGTCAGAAAGTGTCCTTTGAAGATGGCGGGCTCACCTCCTGAAATAGCTTCTTTGTAAGTCTCCACTTTTTTCAGGTTTTGCATATAGCCATACTTGGCATCGCTGATAGATGAAGTACCTAAACCCAAAAGCAAATCAGTCTGGCAGGTAGTATAGCCCATAAAGTTGCGGTGCAGCTCTTTATTTTGCATCGCCTTATAAAGCGTGTCCTGCGGCAAGGCAAAATGATCCATACCGATGTCGGTATAGCCAAGTGTCTTGAGCTTGCGAAGACCCAACTCATACAGCGCGCGCTTCTCTGCATTATCAGGAAGATCTTTTTCGGAGTAGCTGCGCTGCCCTGGCTTAACCCACGGCACATGTGCATAAGAGTAAAAAGCAATTCTGTCCGGCATTAGTTCTGCCACTTTATCAATGGTTTCGCTCACGCTTTGCTGCGTCTGGTAAGGCAGGCCGTAGATCAGGTCGAAGTTAACGGAGTCATAGCCGATTCTCCGGGCTTCATCCGTTACGTGCTTTACGTTCTCGAAAGGCTGTATTCGGTTGATCGTCAGCTGCACTTTCAAATCAAAATCCTGAATGCCATAGCTCACCCGCCTGAAGCCAAGATCGTAAAGTGTTTGCAGGTGTTCTGTAGTGGTATTATTCGGGTGCCCTTCAAAGCTGAATTCCTTTTCCGGGTGAAGTATGGCTCCAGCATAAATTCCCTCTAGCAGCTTGCGCAGGTTTTCCGGCTTGAAAAAAGTAGGTGTGCCTCCGCCCAGGTGAAGCTCCCGTATGATGGGCTTCTCTGAAAACTGATTTACGTATAACTGCCACTCAGCTAAAATAGCGGCTATGTAACCATCTTCTACGCTATGGTTTTTGGTGATGCGGGTATTGCAGCCACAATAGGTGCAGAGCGCTTCGCAGAAAGGTAAGTGTATGTATAAGCTGATGCCTTTGGTGGCGTTAGATTCTGCAAATGTATACTTCACTACATCCATCCAACGCTTTGCATTCGGCACTTCCTGGTCCCAGTAAGGCACGGTTGGGTAACTGGTATAGCGGGGTGCAGGCACATTATACTTCTGTATCAGGTATTCCTGCTGCTCATTCATCTTCATCTTCCAAAGCGGTTAATAGACTGCAAAATTCAGCAAAAGCCACCGTGCTCTGTATGATGATAGTCAGCCGGAAAGATGATACTGATCACTTCTATCGAAGTATTAGCTACTGTGGTTTGAAAGAGCTGCACCACCTCAAGCAATTTTTACGGATCTTGGAGAAAACAACTTGTAGCAAGTATAAACTGCATAAGAAATGGCATGTAAAGCTATTTCTCACGTATCTGTACCGAAACATTGCACCCATAAACCAGTACATCATGAAAAGTCTCTCACTCTTAAAGCTTCTCGTTTTTGGCTTCTGCCTTAGTGCCTGTAGCCATGCCAACTCCGACCTCGAAAGCAATACGAAAGCCCCTGACACGGCACCTCAGGATTCTGTAGCCGCAGGCACCGCCATTACACAGAACTGCCAGACAAACACACCACTGCTATTGCCCGCAAAAGAAGCAAACACAGATGCCAGCTTAACAGCTTACCTGCAAGAGTTACAACAGGCCGTGCAAACCCAGAATACAGCACAGCTCCAGCAACTGCTGGACCCAAACATCAAAACAGACTTTGGTGGCAACGGCGGCTGGAGTGATTTTAAAGCTAAATGGCAACCCGAAAACAAGACGTCAGAAGTATGGCTGCTCCTCGATCACCTGCTACGGCTGGGGGGCGGCTATCCTTTGGAGGGAAACACTTCGCTGTATGCCCTGCCTTACGTGTACAGCCAATGGCCTGATAGTATAGATGCTTTTGCACATGTGGCAGTGGTGAGAGATGGCACTGTGCTCCGTGATCAGCCTGACACTAACGCACAAACTATTTGCACATTAGACAGAATTATACTTCAAACAGACTATGAAGCATCTTACCCGCAGGGGCAAACGGCAGAGAAGAAGGAATGGTGGTCGGTACAAACCATAGATGGCCAGTTGAAAGGCTACGTTAACCACACCGATGTGTACAGCCCTGTAGCTTACCGTGCGCTCTTCAACAAAAACAATAAAGGCAAGTGGCTCATGACTGCTCTGGTGACTGGTGATTAAAAAAAAAGCTCCTGCCAAGGTATGGCAGGAGCTTTTTCAAATATAACTTTATGTATAGAGGCTATACAAACAAGCCTTCTACAGAAAGGTAACGTTCGCCTGTATCGTAGCAGAAGGTAAGTATTTTTGCTCCCTCTGGCACGCCCTCCCCAATTTGTTTGGCCACAGCCGCTAACGATGATCCTGATGATACACCAATAAATAAACCTTCTTCACGGGCTGCACGGCGTGTATAATCAAATGCCTCATCAGCCTCTACCTGAATAACCCCGTCAAGTATAGCGGTATCCATAATGCTAGGTATAAACCCTGCACCTACTCCCTGGATTGGATGCGGCCCTGGCTCACCTCCGCTTAGCACCGGCGATGCAGCAGGCTCTACAGCGTATACTTTCAGCTTAGGAAAACGCTCTTTCAGCACCTTCGCCACTCCGGTAATATGCCCTCCGGTACCTACACCTGTTATCATATAATCAAACCCGTCCGGGAAGTCACTTAGAATTTCCTGAGCAGTGGTATCAATGTGCACCTGCGTGTTTGCCTCATTGTCGAACTGCATCGGCATCCAGGCATTTTCTGTTTCCTGCACCATTTCTCTGGCACGCTCAATGGCTCCCTTCATGCCTTTCTCACGCGGCGTCAGTTCCAGCTTTGCACCGTAGGCAGCCATCAGGCGGCGGCGCTCAATAGACATCGACTCCGGCATTACCAGTATCACCTGGTAGCCTTTTACGGCAGCTACCATGGCCAGGCCTACACCTGTGTTTCCTGAGGTAGGCTCAATGATCACACTGCCTTCTGTCAAATTGCCCTTGCGCTCTGCATCCTCGATCATAGCTAAAGCAATGCGGTCTTTTATGCTTCCGCCGGGGTTGCTTCGCTCCAATTTCATCCATACTTCTACATTTTTGTTGTAGAGCTTGTTGATGCGCACGTGCGGCGTGTTACCGATAGCTTCTAATACTGTATTGGCTTTCATATGTGTGTTCGGTTTAGTTTAGATTGAAAAATTGATGGTATCTGCTGGCTCAGCTGAGCGTCTTACGTCTATCTGCGGACGGTGGTAGACGCGCGAGTAAGGGGGCACGCTCTCCGTTAGCCACACATTCCCCCCAATTATACTGTTTGATCCCACTACCGTGTTACCTCCTAGTATGGTAGCGCCTGCGTAAATCACCACACCGTGCTCAATAGTTGGATGGCGTTTAATGTTGGCCATGGCTTTGTCTACGCTCATTGCTCCCAGGGTTACCCCTTGGTATAGCTTTACGTGATTACCTATCACACAGGTCTCTCCTACTACAATGCCAGTACCATGATCAATGCAAAAGTGCGTGCCAATCTGGGCTCCCGGATGAATATCAATGCCTGTTCGGGCATGGGCGTACTCTGTCAGCACTCTCGGAAATAATGGCACCCTAAGCTGATATAGTGCATGCGCTAAACGGTATATGGCTACCGCCTTGAAACCAGGATAGGTACGAATCACTTCTCCCGTACTTTGTGCGGCAGGGTCTCCGGCGGCAATGGCCTCGGCATCCATCCCCAGCAAAGTATAAATATGCGGTAGCTCCTGCATCATGCGCTCTGCCACCTCTGCCGCAGGCATTGCCAGTTCTGGCTCCATACTCATCAGAATGCGCATTAGGTCTTCTTTCAGCAGGGCGGCAAAGTTTTCCAGCTCTTGTTCTGTTTCGAACCGCTCATCTGCCAGCGGTGGAAAAAGCAGTTGCAACACACCTTCTGCCAGCCTACACATAGCAGAGGCAGGTACGTGGTGCTTCGCTTTTTGATGGCTTTCAAAGAGGGTATGGATAAATTGGCTGTTCATGTTATATGGTAAAACGAAAGCGGCAAGTTCGTGTTTTAGGCTTAACAAAAAAAGACGGCACTTGTTAGGCAGTACTGCCTATAACAAAAAAAGGGAGCCTGTTTAGGCTCCCTTTTCTCTTAATCTGTTTATTTCTACTCTCTGCAGAATTCAATTACATCAATAGCTCCTCCACCGGTACGGGTACTGTTGGGCCCGAATACTACACGTAGTTTTACGACACCCGGGGTATCGATACGCAGCCTTGTCGCGCCGTAAGCACCAGTAACTGGCAGTGCCATGGTTTTGATCACTTTATTCTTCTTACCGATCAATTCTATTTTAGAGTCTGCTTCATCAGCAGTGATATCCAGTACATGTATGCCTTTCAGTTCGATGCTGCCCATGGCAGAGAAGTCCAGTTCGATGCGACCGCCTTTGGTATAAAGTTCGTTTACATCACCTTTTGCTTTTCCTAAAGTCAGCACATCTCCCATTGGGCGAATAGCGGCAGGACTTGGTGTTTTAAAGGCCGCGTTGTTAGCATCAGGATTGGTAGTATTAAACATAAGCGCACGGTTTTGCTTATGGTAGTCGCCTTTGTTTTTACGATACTGCCCCATGATGCGCACAGGCGTGTTTTCGCTATAAACAGTTGCTGCAGCTCCTTTATCATACGTTACAGGTGTGGCAGCGTCAAACTCGATAATTTCGCAGCTGGTTGGATCTGTTCCGAAGTTCTTGCTCTGAGTAACAGAGATCGGGTTGACTTCTGATTCTTCGGCTTGCTCGCAGCTTAACAACACTACACCAGACAAACAAAGGGCAAGGGCTTTAAAAGTAAAATTTTTCATACTACACTTTATATTTTAGTCAGAATTTGCACGCAAGGCACAGTTCTAGCACATGGCCCACTCTATGAGCCTCTTGTAACACTACCATCAAAATGAGATTGAATTACTTGTGAATGCGGAAAAGAACTGCTGTTTGCGGGGTTTACGGCCCTTATCTCGAAACGGATGATAAAGTGTAGTAGAATTTAGTAAAAATATATACCTATATAATCATGCCTGAAATATAAATTATAGCTTATTTTTAAGCAAGCAGCCACATAAAAGCAGTTAAAGCACCATAGCTACAGGTTAAAAATGTTTAAACATTTATACCGGCTCCAGTACGTGCTCCCGCTTCACGAGTAGCACCAGGTACAGAAAAGCGATCAAAGAGAATATTGCCGCTGTCCAGAAAACTAACGCAAAATGGCTGCTCTGGTTTCCGTAAAGCCAGCCTGAGCTTAACGCGCCTACTCCTATACCTGCTTCCAGCGCAATATACATGGTAGCCATGGCACGCCCTCGGTGGGCATCGTGGCTTAAATCGATGGTCCAGGCATAGATGGTGGGCGAGTTCATGCCTGTCGCTATGCCAAAGAGTATGCCTGCTAAAAGCAGCTCTGTAGCCGTGGAAACCATTCCTATTACCAGCATGGCCAGCGTAAGCAACCCTGTACTTACACGTAGCACCAGCACACGTCCATACTTATCAGATGCTTTGCCAGCCAAAAAGCGAATAGCAAGAGAGGCCAACGTAAAGGAGGTAAAAAACAGCCCTTTATTGCGGATACCCAGGTGCTCACTGAAGTCAGGTATAATGGTGAGTATTGTGCCAAAGGAGAAGGCAGTAAGTAGCATCACCAATGACGGTGCCAGCACACGGGGCTCCAGTACCTCTTTGCGTGAAATACGGAGCAAGCCCAACCGAAAGGGCACCGGGTTCTGCACTGTCTCCTGCATATGCCATATAACCGCTACCGACAGAAAAGCCGCTGCCGACGAAGTATAAAACATCACCTCAATTGGAAACTGGCTGGAGATAAAACCACCCAGTGCCGGACCAGCAGCCATACCCAGGCTGCCGGAAAGCCCAAGCAGACCCATAGCCTCACCTCGGCGCTCCACAGGAACCACATCGGCCACGTAAGCAGATTTGCCTGTAGGCGTGAAGCCAGTCGAGAAGCCATGCATGAAGCGCAACAGCAGAAAAGCAGCCACCGAACTAACCAACGGATACATAAACCCGGCAGCCACGCACACCACGCCTCCTACCACCATAACCGGTACGCGCCCGATCTTATCCGCCAGCATACCACTAAAAGGCCTCGAAAGCCCGGCAGTTAAGGTGAAAAGAGAAATAATAAGTCCTTTGTATTCGGCTCCTCCCAAACTACTCAGGTAATCGGGTAGCTCTGGTATGATCATGTTAAAGCTGGAGAAAAAGAGGAAGGAACTCAGGCAAAGTAATCCAAACTGAAACCCATACACTCGCTTTATCTGTACTGCCATTTTCTATACTTCTGTTTGACTTTTTTATCAGGGATAGCTCCGTTTATTTACCTGCCAAGTATAAATGAAGGCGCAGGTACTGCTCTAGCAGCACCTGCGCCTTTAATATTGTTATACAGAACAATGTTTATGATGATAGCCTCTACGCCTATAGTATAAATAGTGCTTACGCACCTAAGAGCAAGGCCCTGTATGCAACAAAGGTAAAGCAAAAGTATGAGATGCAGGAACTGCTTTAGGCAAAGTTATACCTGCAGGGCTGGTGCTTGAAAGGTCTTGAGTCCGTTAACAGGAAGGTTGTGGTTAAGAGCCGCTAAATGAAGGCTGCGGGATACATGCCTGGCTACCTCAGGTTGCTGAATGGCTTCCAGGCGCAAGTGAAGTCGTTTCCCAGATGTAAGCTCAAATGAGATAAGGGACCAGGAAATTTCAAGTGCATTCAGATCTTTCCAGTAAATCTCTTGTATGCTGCCCCACAAAGTTAACCTGTAGGCAATTCGTTCCCTGTTCATAGAAAAGAAGGCATCGTTAAACCGGAAAACATCAGCCCCAAAAGCAAGCATAAACCCTCCGATCAAGATAAGTAAGGCACTGGCAAAAGCCCACTCTTCCCGGAAAACAGGTAGCCACAGAAACTCACGCAACAGGGCATATCCGCCGCCAACTGTAAGAAACGCTCCAGTTAGCAGCAGCGACTTTTTCGTGGATTTTAATGATTTATTTGGGTAAAGATTTATGTACATATACTAGCTTATAATGCAACCTCTCAACATGCACTTTAGTCCGCTACCGCATTTAGATGGTGACTACTCCCAAATACTCTTTTCAGAAACCTGGAAGTAGCGGAACAGTACCTGTTATGCTTCTTGGCAAGTGTGGATAGCAGTAACTTTAAGTATATACCTATCACGCTAAGCTAAATTGATGAAGCCAGATTCATTTTCAACAGGTCTGGCAAATAAAAAATCAGGTGTAGCTATATAGTTACTTCACTAACCTTAATTTCAATACAGCATCAACTTGATAAAGCACAATAAAATCGAACTATATCAGCCTTTTTCCTTACTTACGTCTAAAAATATAAAATTAATTCAGTTTAACAAAATTCTATTCGTCGCTGCTTTCCACTCATTTTAGTAACTTAGGCTTGCAAACAAACAGAGATATGAAACCTTACCACACCTGGCTGCTGGCGCTTGGCACACTAGCCTCTTGCCAGTACCTGCCTCTCAGGCAATCAGCGACTCCTGCATCACCATCAGCAAATAAATTCTGCGATACCACCTTGCAGCACATTTACACGCTGCAAGACAAACGCAACACAACTGAGCTGTTGCCATACCTGAACCATACTTCTACTGCCTATCGAAAGCAGGCGGCACTGGCTTTTGCCTCTGTGCAGGATACGCTGGCCATACCTTCACTCCAAACACTGCTATCAGACCCTGAGATAAATGTGCGGGAGGCAAGCGCCTACGCATTGGGCCAGATTGGACATAGCAAAGCTGAAGATGCGTTGATTCGCCATGTACAGCAGGAACAAAATCCGGAAGTACAGGCCGAATTACTTGAGGCTTTAGGAAAAGTAGCTACTACTAAGGGCGTTGACTTTCTGGCCAAGTATAAGGCGCCTAACCTGACGGCTTTGGGAGGCCAAGCCTGGGGATTATACCGTGCAGGAGCCCAACAGCAACATACACCGCCAGGTGTAGAGAAAGCAGCGGCATTATTGGCCCCTACTAACCCATATGAAGCCCGACTGGCAGCAGGCCAATTCTTGGCTCGCACACCAAAGCTTGACCTGACACTATACCGACAGCAGCTCCTGAACGCAGCCACCTCTGACCCGACACCTGAAGTACGTATGGCTGCCACACAGGCTTTAGGCAAAGTAAGGGCAGTAGATAAGGCTCAGATTTTATCAACGCTGGCGCAAAGCGATCCAGATTACCGGGTGCGCCTCAGTGCCGTAAGAGCCATGAATGGGCTTGACTTTGAGGATATCAAACCGGCCATACTTGCTGCTTTGCAGGACCGCAATATTAACACAGCTGTAGCTACTTCTGAGTTTCTATTGAGCAACAGCGCTGGTATACCCACAGAGCCGCTGCTGCAGGTGCTGCCCAACCTACAGGACGCCCGGGTTCGCAGCAATGTGATGTGGGTGATCCTTAAAAACAGCCAGCCCCATAGCCGTACCTTTTTGAACCAGCGCTACAAGCAGCAGTACGAAAACGCACGCACACCTTACCAGCAAGCACATCTCATTAAAGGACTCTCTGGTGACATCGAAAATTATAAATACATAGCCGAGCAGATGTTCTCTGCCCAGCAGCCCGTTGTAGCCACAACTGGTATGGACGCTCTGATCCTGATGCGGCAACAACCAGATTTCCCGCGAAGGTTGGAGAGCGCGTTTGCTGACATATTCCAACGTGCCGTGGGTACTGGTGATGTGGCACTAGTGGGTATGGCCGCCGCTGCGATTAGAGACCCTAAACTAAACTTGCGCAACCAGTACCGCAGCTTTGATTTTCTGACCCAGGCACAGCAGAAACTTCAGTTGCCCCGCGACATGGAAACCAACATAGAACTACAGAAAGCGATTGATTACCTGAGTGGTAAACAGGAAAGCGAAACGCCACAGAACCCTTTTACGCACCCGATAGACTGGGCCTTAGTACGCACCATACCGGCAGACCAGCAAGTGCTGCTACGTACCGAGAAGGGAAATATCACGCTGGAGTTGTTTGTGGAAGATGCTCCGGGCACCGTAGCAAACTTTGTAGAGCTAACCCGGCAAGACTTTTTCGATAACTTATACTTCCACCGGGTAGTTCCTAATTTTGTGGCCCAGGGAGGCGACAAGCGTGGCGACGGCTGGGGCAGCTCCGACTACTCTATCCGTTCTGAGTTTGCCCCGCTTAACTACCGCGAGGGATACTTAGGTATGGCTTCCGCAGGAAAAGACACCGAAAGCAACCAGTGGTTTATCACGCATGCTCCTACACCTCACCTGGATGGCCGCTACACAATTTTTGCAAGAGTGATAGAAGGAATGGATGTGGTGCACCGCCTGGAGGTAGGAGATAAAATTGTGGACGTAGAGCTGCTCCAACAAATGCCTGTTGCAGCAGGAGCCGCTAGGTAGTTTATCTACAAAGCACTATTTAGATGAAAGAGCAATGGTCTGATATACTACCTGTAGCACAAGTACGCTTAGCCCGCCCTACAGATAAGCTGCAGGAGGTGGAGCGCTTTTACTGTGATGGTGTCGGCTTAAAGAAGTTAGGCAGTTTTGAAGGACACCAAGGCTATGACGGCATCATGATTGGATTGCCTGGTTTACCCTATCACCTGGAATTTACGCAGCACGAAAACGGTAGCCCCTGCCCTGCCCCTTCTAAAGACAACTTGCTGGTGCTGTACATACCCGACCAACAGTGTGTAGAAGAGATAGCGCAGCGGCTGGCAAAAGTAGGCTATCCTGAAGTGGCTTCTGAAAACCCTTACTGGCTAAAGCATGGTGCCGTGACCATAGAAGACCCCGATGGCTGGCGACTGGTGCTGATGCCTACCAACGGCATAGGCTAAAAAGAAAGGCGACACGCTAGCGCGTCGCCTTTCTTTTTTATATAATCAACTTTGTTATTACGAGCAGCGGGCCACGTTCACATCAGCGGGAGCAGTAAGCTCTGACCAGTTACTGATCAGCTGCTTTAGCTCTTCCTGAATGGTGTTGCTCTTATCTTTAGCATACCAGCCATGCAGCTGCTCAGCCATCTCTTTAAAAGGAACATCATTTGCTTTTGCCTGCTGCACTAGCTCCTGCGCAGGTACAGGGCGCGGGCCCCAGGTGCCGAGAACCTGCATGGTGTTGGCATCAAGGGCGATCAGCTTAGGAATAGAGCGGCCACCGTTGGTCAGGTACTGGTCCATCAAGGCTGGATTTTCATCGCGCAGCAAAAGCTTCAATTCAATCAGAGGAGAGGCATCAGCCATTTTAACGATAGCAGGCAGATTTTGAGCCGCGTCACCACACCATGCCTCCGTCAGCACCACCCAAATCATCTTTGTCTGCACACTCAGCAATACCTGAATCACCTCATCGTGCAGTACTGCGTTTCGCTCCATGCGGCGCATGCGGTGCATGTTCAGGCGCGTGTACTCCACCATTTCTTCAGAGTGATTGGTACCAGTCGTTTTGTTTTCTGCCAGTAGCATATCGATCTGGTCGCGGTACTGTGTATAGCTTAGTGCGTTTTCAAGTTGTTCGTTTGTGATAGTTGATGTTGCCATTATGGTATCTGTCATATTATTTATCTTATTTCTGTCAATATCTTACTAATTGCATATTACAAACCTGCTCCTGCAATAGTTCCGCTACGCGACTTACCGGCTTCGGAGCCGCTGCAGCAAATTGAAATTGTTTTGCGCGATTGGTTAAGTGGTTTGCGGCATCTGTCAAGTATAAAACATGTTGGTGCTCCTACCTTTGCTTTATACTTATTAACCAGAGCAATTATGGCTAACAACACCTCCAGATTTTTAGTACTCGGCGGAACAGGCAGTATTGGCTATGCCTTTACACAGGAGCTTTTGCAGCACCAGGAGCAGGTAACCCTACTGGTACGAAACAAGCAGAAGGCGCAAAAGTTATTTGGTGCGCAACCTGCGTTACAGCTGATAGAAGGAGATGCGCAAGACGTAGATCTGCTGCAACATTTGGGAGCAGAAGCGACGCACATCTTCCATGGAATAAATTACCCTTACGAGAAGTGGCAAAACAACATGGAGCGTGTAACGCAAAATGTAATTGAGGCCGCAGCCATAAACAAATCTACTATTTTTTTCCCAGGAAACATATATAATTTTGGATTAATTGATGTCATCACGGAAGAAACGCCTGTTAACCCTACTACTAAAAAGGGAGCCATCAGGGTAAAACTTGAGCGGATGCTGCAACAGGCATCGGAGCAGGATACGTGTAAAGTAATAAACCTGCGCCTGCCCGACTTCTGGGGTCCAAACGTTGTAAATGAAGGCATAACCCCTATTTTCAAAGGAGCACTTGCCGGCAAACCGATGCCCTGGCTTTATAGAAATGACATTCCACACCAACTGGTTTATACACCTGATGCAGCCCGGGTATATTACGAACTGGCAAAGCTACCTCAGCTGCAGCCATACGCGGTTTATAACTTTGCCGGGGAGGTGGTGCCAAGTATAAAACAGTGGCAGGCACAGATCGCAGCAGTCGCAGGTACAGTAGCTACATATAAACTATATCCGGGATGGCTGTTTAAGGTGATGGGAGTCTTCTCTCCGGGCATGCGTGAGATCAGCGAGATGGGTTATTTATGGCAGCACACGCTCCTGCTAAACGACAAAAAGCTATACTGCGCCCTGCCTGGTTTCCGGCTCACCCCTATGCCCCAGGCAATAGAAGAAACGTTGGGGTGGCACAGAGGGCAATAGTGAACCAAGCTGAATATCAGGTTCCCCACTGCGCAAACAAGAGCCTAGGCTAGCAAACAACCAAGTACAAAGGTGTATGCCGCAAGTTTAGCACAACCACTAAACTTGCGGCAGCGCAATGTATTATCAAACCTTCTAATGCTCACCTTTCTCGCCTGCGGTAATGGCTATTGGCAGAAAATTCTGTTTAGGGGGCAGTGGGCAGGTGGCAAAACCCGTAAAGGCACAAGGCGGACTGTAAGCCTTATTAAAGTCGATGGTGGTCTTGCCGTCTGCCCCTGGTTTTGGTATGTATAGATAACGGCCGGAGCCGTAGGTTTCGGTGCCATTGGTTTTATCAGCAAAGATGATGAACAATTCCTCCCCTTCCTCCAGCACATCGAGGCGGTGCTGCTGCCCGTTAACAGTGAACACCACGGCCCCCGGCGATGGCTCTTGAGATGTTTGCCCCAGCACATTGGTGATGGCTATTCTCTTGGGCAGTGGATTTTGTTCCAGCCTGGCCTCCAGTTTCCACTCCGGCTGCACCGTGTAACGCTCAATACCTGTAAAGTTGCTACGGGCCTCACTTTCTGCATCCCACAGGCGTACGCCATACTTATCGCCACGCTTAATGATTACCCATTTCAGCGGGCCGTGGCGCATTTCGGGTGCGTGCTCCACCTCAGAAGCATACACAACTGCCTCCTGCTGCACAGGCACACTATCCAGCAAAATCTCAACGCCTCTGCTTACCTGCAGCTTTACTTTATCATCCTCAAGTATAAAACCACCTGCCTGCTCAGCTATTTTTCCAACCGGAAACACGATGGCATTGCCCTTGCCACTGCCAAAGGTGTTCTGCCCTGGCTCTAACCAAAACAAACCCGACAAGGCAAGCCAGCTATCCGCTGCCTGCAGGTTTTGTACCCGCTCCGCATGCCATTGGTTTATACTTGCCACATAAGCTGAGTCAGCTTCCATTTTAGTAACGGCTACAGTTTCAGTTTCTCCTTTCGGGTTGTTTTGTGAGCAGGCAGAAAGTATAAGCCCCGCCAGCAAGGCCGCAGCCATAGTGTTTCTCATATCAGGTATCGAATTCAGCGTGCAAAGGTACAAACTCTGAACTGGAGCTGTAGCCTCATCTTCCTACTCCCTTTTTTAGAAGCTCTTTATGCCAAAACTGCTTTAGATTTTATGCCTAACATTTTGAAGTTCGAAGCTACTCTGCCGGTAAACAACCGGAGGCACACCTGTCCATTTTTTAAAAGAGCGGGAGAAAGCGCTTGGCTCCGTAAAGCCGAGCAGATAAGCAATATCAGCAATGGTATGCTGGCTGTCTTGCAGGTGCTTTACAGCAATTTCTTTTCGAACCTCGTCTAGCAACACCTGGTAACTTGCTCCTTCTTCTTTCAACTTTGTTTGAAGGCTGCGCACGCTCATAGCCAACCGCTGCGCCACTATATTTACTGTCGGTTCTTCGCCTTTCAGCAGCTGAGCAATCTCGCGCTGAACCCGCTCCCGCACAGTTTTGGGCTCGTATAGTTTCTGCAGGTACTCCTGTGCATACTTCTCAAACAACTGGTTCAGCTCAGGGTTAGCCGTTACAATAGGTAGTTTCAGGTAGGCTGCATCAAAGACAAGACCGCTTTCCGCTGCATTGAATACTAACTCCGCTGTGGCAAAAATCCGCTCATGCTCGGCTGTGCTTTCTGGCTTTGAGTATGAAAACAGCACCTGCTTAAACAGCACCGGCTGCCCCAACAGCGCAGCAAAAGCATTTTTATAAGTCACCAGTTCAGAGTCCAGCGCATTGCGCGGGTACTGCAACGCATGGCTTATTACCTGTAACTTCACAAAGGCTTGCTGCCCCCGCACCTCCAGGCTTGTTTGGATAGCGCTGCATACAATGTCCTGGTATTTACACAGCTTCTGCAACGACTCCAGCAAGGTGGCTGCGTTCATCATCACATAAGCAATTGTGCCCATAGCAGTAGGGTTGATGGCTTCGGCAACGTGTAAGGCGAGATCAACATCTTTTGTGGCGGCAATAGAGGCATTCCATAAGTCCTGCACCATCTCCACCGAAATACGGGCGTTTACGTCCTGCATCAGGCGCTGGTCAAGCCCTATCTGCTCACAGATAGCAGCCACATCCTGCCCCTGCTGGCGCAGCACATGTAGCAAAAGGCCTACCGACTGCGCACTAAGCGAATAAGCTTCCTGAGTCATAGTATAGAAGTATGGTTTCTGTAAAAATAAGTATTGCTGACACAGCACAGCTATGGCAAGGCAAAGTATAATTTTATACCTTCGGATGAAATGGAAAACGCATCAGACTTAGACGAACTAACAGGAAAAGAAGTAACCAACGCCTTTGCACTGCATAGCCTGGAGCACGCCTGGCTGGAACAGGTAATTTTTCAGGTTGAGGAGAAATATTTAGTGATCGCTGTGGATGCAGATTATGACGAAGTGATTGTTTCTGTACTTCCTGCCCTTGATTTCAGGCTGATAGACCAGCAGTTCAGCAGAACGCAGATCTCTAACCAACGCAAAAAAATCAGTGCTATCTGGCGCATGACCAACCAGCGGGGCTACGAAGATGGCTTTCAGCTTGAATTCGACGATGTAGCACAAACTAATGTGCAGCTACTAGCAGAAGCCTCCAGCCTGGTGTTAACTATCTTTAATAAGCGCTGATAAAGCATCAGTACTAATAAATTTAAGTATAGGGGCAGAATTTTCTTTTAGAGCTTGTTTACATTTCGTTTCTGCAAGCGAAAACTGAATGAAAAGGGATCTGGCAAAGCGGTTTTAGAGCTTCATAGCAGCGCTATGGGGCGAGAAAAGCGTGAAGACAGGTTCCTTTTCAGGCTTTTGCAGCGCAAAGCATGAATTTTAAACATGCTCTAAGTATGATAAGTACCTGTCACTTTGCAAGAAGCTTGGTAGTAATAGAATCCTCGGGAGGTTAAACTTTTGCAACTTGCGGGGGAAGTGCCCCTCTATCAACAAGATCCTTTCAGGATAACAAAATAGGTTAAACCAAATTTGCCGAGTACTTATCACCTTTACTTCCTAAAACTTGAAGTATAGATCTATCATTAAGGCATCATACTTACCCTAG
>NZ_JBHTLD010000066.1:0-21443 GCF_042678745.1 Pontibacter rugosus
ACAAAGGCCAGGCACTGGCTGGTACTACACTTGCTGGCTTTTACAGTGCTTTTTATCAGGAAAATAAATAAATTAGAAAAACCCTAAACAGGTTCCACATCTAAAACCTGTATTGATATGAAAAAAAGCTTAATAACAACCCTATTGCTGGTGTCCATTTTCGTTTCTCTTTCCGCACAGCAAAGCACCTCCACTATTATTGGTTCCTGGAAACTTATCAAAAGCGAAGCCCTTGATAAAATTAAGAACTCATCAACGTACGCCAGTATGCCAGAGAGAGACAGGAAGGCCTTCGAAGCCCAGGCGGACTTGCTGATGCAGGTAAGCAGATACGAGTTCATGCCAGACAATAAGCTCGTTTACATGGATGTGGAGCAGTCCTTTTTAGAGGTCTCGTTGCCGGTAGAACGGAAGGCAATCTGGGAGCTAAAGAATGATATTATAACGATAGTGGAGACAGATCGGCCATTTCAGAGGCAAATGAAAATCGTTACCCTAACTGACAGCACCCTGGTGGTGAATCTCATCACTAATGGTGTTGCCTCTGCGGACAAAGTATACTTTGAATCGATTAATTAAGTGTTTTATAAATTCAAGCACGTCTAGCCGAGCTTTCAGCACCAGGTCATCTTGATAGAATCTGTGCTAGTCAGGAAAGGCATGTATAGTATAAATACTCGTTAAGCCTTCTCTGCAAGGTGTTTCTTTCTATCTTCCAGTTCTTCCATCACCATAGCTGCCATACTTTCCAGCAGGAGGGCTTCTTCCTTAGAAAAGAGCCGTGGCTTACTGTCAGCTACGGCCAATACCCCTACATTGTAACCATCTGGTGTTTTGAGTGGGGCTGCTGCATAAAATTGCAACCCAAACTCACTATACACAAAAGGGTTGCCTATCAGGCAAGGGTCCTGTTTGGCATTTTCAAATACGACAACCTGGTCTTGTTGTATGGCCATAGAACAGATGCTTATGCTTCTTTCTACCTCTGTCAGGTTTTTGTACCCATAGCCAGAGCGGGTGAGCACTTTATCTTTATCTACAAAATTCACAACTGAAACAGGTACCTTGAATACGTGAGCAGCCATCCCTACTATGTGCTGAAAGGCACCCACCTTTTCGTAATCTTCTATGATGCTGTAGCCATAAAGCCTTTCCAGCCTCTCACGTTCACTCTTGATCATAATATTACCGGTTTGAAACTATATGGTTCCAATATGTTTACCAAACTTAACTTACTGTTGAGATGCTACTATAGCAGTACTTGCACTATAGCCCGTGCTTCGGTTATACTTTGATGGCAGCATGTTGTATAAAGCTTTTCCCCAAGCCAGGCACTTAAAGATAGTGGCGATGTACCATCACCTGTATATCCTCTGTTGTGATAGGCTTGCGGATGAACCCTGAAACAAGCCCATACTCTCTGGATCTGTCTTCATCAGCAGGGTCTAATGAAGAGGTGAGAATATAAATAGTGCATTGCTCGTGAAACGTAGGCATCGTTTTAGAAAGAATATCCAGAAAATGCCATCCATCCATCATCGGCATGTTCAGATCCAGAAGTATCACGTCAGGCAGCTCAGCAACCTCTGACTGCAGGTAACGCAGCGCAGCTGCAGCTGAACAGTAGCATTTCACCTCCTGCACGGCGTTCTCTGTAACCAACATGGATTCAGTGATAAACATGCTGAACTGGTCATCGTCTACTATAAGTACTCTCATACAATCATATTATTTAGGTAAGTATATCAGAAACTTAGTTCCGACACCCACCTGACTGGTAACCTCTACGTGCCCTCCCATTGCCTCCAGATGGGCTTTTATGAGGTAAAGGCCAATACCTCTTCCTTTTCTGTCGGTATGGAAACGCTTGTAGAGTTTAAAAAGCTCATCACCGGCATTCCTCATATCAAAGCCAATCCCATTATCTGCAAAAGAGAATAACGAACCTGTGCCCACGCTACCTACATGCTTTATTTCCACTTTAAGCGTTCTCTCCGCAGCCCTGTACTTGTGTGCATTTGAGATCAGGTTGTGAAAGATACTATATAAGTACGCCCTGTTTGCTTTCACCGCTACTTTAGTGCCAATACTAATGTTAACTGAGGATCCAGTGGTTAGCAACACATCCTGAAAAGCATGCTGAACCTGCTCTACCACTGAAAGCACTCCCACGTCCTCATGCTCCATTTGCTCTTTGCGTTCGCGTATGCTCAGGATAGTATTCATGTCTCGAAGTACACTGTCGAGCCGGAGTACGCTCTGGTTTAAATAAGACAGGGTGCGATCAAACTTTTCGGACTCTTTGTCGGATTTTGCTAAAATATTTGCCAAACCAAGGGCATTGGCCACCGGGGCTCTCAGGTTATGCGATACCATATAGGTAAACTGCTGCAGATCGCTGTTCTGTTTGTACAGGTCCTGGGTTAGCTTCAGCAGCTCCTTTTCTGCTTGCTTCTGCAAAGTGATGTCTTTTTGAATAGATATAAATTGTGTAATTATACCTTCCTCATTGTAAACCGGAGTAATATTCATAGACACCCAGTACTTTTCTCCACTCTTCTTATAATTAAGCAGTTCAACGCTAAACCGTTTCCCCTGCATTATATTGCTCATCATGCCTTTCACTGTTTCCTCGTCAGTCTCCGGGCCTCTAAGTACTGCGCCAGGCTCATTTCCGATTATCTCGTCCAGGCTATAGCCAGTCAGAGTGGTAAAGCCTTCGTTAGCCCATTCTGTGCGACCAAAGGCATCTGTAATTATTACGCTGTTATCGGTTTTGCTAGCTACAAGCGATAGCTTTTTAAGCTCCTGCTGCGCCATTACATACTCCGTTACATCTTCAAAATAAATAGATAATCCATCTGATGACGGGAAAGCCTTTACGTGCAGCCAAACATTGGCTTCCTTGAGAAAAGCCGTAAAACTGACCGATTTGCCTGTATCTAACGCATGCTGGTAATGGGTGTGAAACTCCCCCTGTAGTTGCTCCGGATAGATGTGCCATAGGCTCTTGCCCAGGTGCAGCTTCCTGTCGAGCTGTACAAGTCGTTCCGCCTCACTGTTTATGTAAGTCAGGCGCCATTCTTTGTCTATCATGACAAAGGCATCTGTAATGCTTTCGAAGATGGCATTCAGTTTTTCAGCCTGAGATTGAATGGTCTCGATGTAACGTTTAGTTGGTGTTACATCCCTGGCCACGGTCTGCACCTCCACCGTCTGGTTTCCGAATACAACAGGAATCATCTGGGCATCAAACACCAGCTTTCTCCCATCTTTTTGTATTTCAAACTGGAAGCGAACGTTTGCCCCTTTCATTGCCTCTGCCAGGTAAGCTGAACTTACCGCAGCAGCTTCCGCCGGAATGCTGGCATGGAGCGGTTTTCCGATTATTTCCTCTTTACCTGTACCGATAAGGTTAAGAAAAACATGATTTGCCTCCGTCAGCAGGCCCTGCCCATCCTGCACAAATACGATATCAGGGCTGTTATCGAAAAGTGCCTGGTAGCGTTTGTCGTTTTCTCTTAACCTGATCCTGCTAACCGTAAGCTCTGTAATATCACGGGCTACACAAACAAACACCTTTTCCTCCTCAGACCATGCTGCAGACCAATGCAGGTATACATCATGCCCGTTCTTGTGTACATAGCGGTTCTCGAAGCCCTTCATGTTATGGCCAGCAGCAAGCTGCAGAATGGCCTGCTGCGTCACAACAAGATCATCCGGTTGAATCACCACCTCATAGCTAAGCCCCACTAATTCCTCAGGGTTATATCCTAGCACATCACTGCTCGCTTGACTCACGGCAGCAAAATAGCCTTGTGTGTCAAAAGTACATAGCATATCAGGGGATATTTTCGCCAGTTTCTCCCAAAGCTCTAGGCTTACCACATTCTCCATTGTTCAGAACCTGATTGAATTATACAGAGGAATGACACGAAGCAACTTCAGCTTCTGTATCAGCATATTCCCAAATATATAACCTTAATATACCTATCTGAAACTACATTATACCTGTAGCAATAAGTTCATCAATTATTTATGCGATTTTATAATTATTGTGCTATTTACAGATAAAGTCCTGTTAAACAATGGTGAAGAAATGGCAAAGTAGGAACTAACAACGAACTGTTGCCTTTACTACTTCAGCTTATAGCTTCTGTTACCATGGGTAAGCGTAGCCGCTGCTTGAGGTGTTGAGACGAAATTCATTTTTTCATTAGCTAAGAGATGTGCGTGCTGCAACTGCTACAGTAGCTAAGGTATACCTATCGAGAAGAAGAATTTCAGCTGTTGCTGTTCATCAAGTATAAGGTTCATCGCAAACGGTATTGCGCGGAGAGGTCACAACCTGTCCCTACAAACCCTGTACTTGAAGAAGAGCAAGAGCTTTGGCGTTAAAGGCACAAGCGGACGCTAGCGCCAGCCGGAGGAGACAGAATAATCTTAAAGGCTCCGCTACTAATCTCTTGTAGAGTTATACCATAAAAATAAAGAACAGCCCACCTTCGCTAACAAGGGGGCTGTTCTTTTAAGCAGATTTTCTATTTCTTACTCTTACTCCTCTTCTTCTGTATTAGCCTGCATGGCCAGCAGGTTATGAGCACCTTTAAGTACGATGCCTTCTGATGTTCTGTACTGATCCGGCAAAGTCACCTCTACCATCTCCTTGCTCTTCACACCGGTTTCTACCTGCACACGCTTGAACTCACCTTCACCGGTTTTAACATAGATATATGCTTTGCCTTCAAACTGCACGATGGCTGTTTCGGGGAGGGCGGTTACGCTTCGTTGGGCAGTTTCTACGGTAGCGGTCACAAACATGCCTGGCATCAGTTTGTCATCCTTCTGCCCCAGGTGCACATGCACCGGTATCACTTTAGTGCCTTCCACGCTTTTGCCTACCAGGGCTATTTCGGCTGTTCGTTCCTGCGTGTCGTTGGCTAAGCGGTAGGTAATCTTCTGGCCGGGGTTTAGCAGGTTTACATCTTTTTCGTAAGCATTAAGCTCCAGGTGCAGGTCATCGGTATTTACCAGTTCAAACAGCACGTCGTTTGAGTTTATCATTTTGCCTACGCTGGCATTTACGTTTTGCACAAAACCATTTAGCGGCGACACCACGCTTATACTTCTGCTGATGTTGGAGCTGCTTAGTCTGTCTGGGTTAATGTTGATCATAAGCAGCTTCTGCCGCAGGGCTGCCTGGCTGTTGCGGAGCATCTGCATCTCGGCCTGCACCTGTTGGAAGTTTTTCAGGGCACTCACTTTCTCCTCCGTTAGCTCCTTTTGCCGGTTATACTCCAGCTGTGCATATTCGATCTTGGCTTTGGTGTCGAGGTAATCCTGCTGCAGCTGTATGTAATCCGGGTGCTCTAGCACAGCTAACACCTGCCCTTTCTTCACTTTTGCACCCGGCAGTAGGTTAGCCTGTTTTAAGAAGCCACCGTAGGGCACCGATATATGCACCATGCCTGCTGGCGGCACGTCTACCTCGCCAGACAACTGCAGGCTGGCACCCATGTCAAGTTCCTGTGCTTTGCCCAGCACTACGCCAGTGTTCTGTAGCTGCTGCGCTGTAAGAACAACCAGTTCAGGGTTAGCCGCCTCAGTTGTTTCTGTAGTTTCTGTTGCTTCTTTTACAGACGGCTCTGAGCAGGCGTTCAGCAGCAGTATACTTGCCAAAAGTGTAATTGCTATTTTATTCATGGTTATTTTCCTCCCAGGTAATGTAGTTGATAGATGGCCAGCTGGTAATCCAGTAGCAATTGCAGGTAATGTTGGCGGATGCGCAGCTGCTGATCGGCCGCCTGCAGGTAATTAAGGTAACCTGTTTCGCCGCTGCGGTATGCTTTATCGGCCTGCTGCAGGCCCAGTTTTGCATTGGGCATTACCTTCTGCTGATAAAATGCCAGGCTCTGCGCCAGTCGCTCGAAGTTGGCGAGTGCAGCATTCCATTCGCTTTCCAGCTGAGCCTGCTGGTTTTTATAAGCAGCCTCGGCTGCTTGCTGGTTTATACTTGCCGCTTTAATACGGGCTTGCTGTGCCCCAAATAGTAACGGCACCGACACACCGGCCTCGAAACCACTAAAGCGGTCAGAGCGGGTATAGGATTTGGTGTCGCCGTTTACATCCATGGTGCCCGCAAAAGATTGGTTGAAGTAGCCAAAGGTTAGGTCTGGAGCCAGCTTATGCTTCTCCAGTTGCTTTTCCTGCTCAGCTATCTTTACCTGCTGCTGGTACACAGCCAGATAAGGATGTTTCAGGCTATCCATTAGTAACGCTGTCGCTGTGGTAACAGGCTTTAGTTTATCTGGAACGATAGCCAGTGGTTGTGGTGCCTGTACCAGCGCGTTTAGCCTGGCCTGCTCTGCAGCAATCGCCGCTTTGTTCTGGCGAATGCGATCTGCTATTTCAAAGCGTTGCGTTTCAGCGGTAGTTTTTTCAAGTATACCGCTCTCCCCTGTTCTGAACTTCACCTCGGCCGCATGCTCCAGCACTTTAAAGATGCTATCCTGGCGCTGAAGCAGGCCTGTAACTTCAAACAAGTATGACAGGCGGCTATACACCTGCTGCACCTGGTAATCCAGTTCACGCTGCTGCAGCTGCAGCTGGCGTTGGCTTAGCTCTTTCTGCTCCTGCAGTAGTTTGCCTTGTGCGCCCCAAACAGTCGGGAAAGGTATACTCTGCCGAACATCTACCCTGTTATCCTGAAGTGGCGTGTTTAGCTGCCCCTGCGAATAAACCACATCTGTTTTGGGCAGATCAACAGCCGTTTTCTTAAGGGCTCCACGAAGCTCCACCTCCAGCTGCCCTTTTCTAATCAGTTGGTTGTTTTCTTTTGCCAGTTGCTGCACCTGCTCCAGGGTCATCGGCTGCGGTGCCTGCTGGGCTAAGGTGGCAAAAGGCGCCAGAAGTATAGCCAGTATGGCCGCTACTTTAGGTATCTTTTTCATACCTATGCCTCTTTCAGAGAAGTAGTAAATGATAGGCAGCACCACCAAAGTCAACAGCGTGGCAGATACCAGACCACCAATTACCACCGTAGCTAATGGCTTTTGTACTTCTGCTCCAGCGGAATTGGAAAGCGCCATCGGCAGGAAACCCAGCGAAGCCACGGTAGCCGTCATGATGATAGGCCTTAAGCGTGCCGCCGTTCCTTTTCGTATGATTTCTTCTATGTTTGTCAACCCGCCTTCTTTAAGCTGATTGAAGTGCCCGATCATGACAATGCCATTGAGCACTGCTACACCAAAGAGTGCAATAAAGCCGACACCTGCTGATATACTGAAAGGCATGTCGCGGAGCAGGAGGGCAAACACCCCACCGATGGCCGATAGCGGAATAGCTGTGAAGATGATGATCGATTGCTTTACAGACCTAAAAGCGAAGAACAGCAGGATAAAGATCAGCAGCAGCGCCAGCGGCACCGCCACTGAGAGCCGCTTAGAGGCCTCTATCAAATTCTGGAATTGGCCACCGTAGGTAACGGAGTAGCCAGCTGGCAAATGCAGTTCACCGTCTACTTTCGTCTGAATCTCATTCACTATACTTTGCACATCGCGGTTTCGCACGTTAAAACCTACTGAAATTCTGCGGCGGGTACCGTCGCGCTGTATCTGATTCGGGCCGTCTTTCATCTCTACCGTGGCCAACTGGTTCAGCGGAATCTGGTAGCCAGCGGCGTTGCTCACAAACAGGTTCTGCACATCCGAAATATCGCGTCGGTTCTGCTTATCCAGGCGCACTACCAGGTCGAAGCGCTTTTCGCCTTCGTATACCTGCCCGGCTGCTTCGCCAGCAAAGGCTGCGGTAATGGTTCTGTTTACCTCATTTATACTTAAGCCATAACGCGCCAGCATCTCACGGTTATACGCCACCATGACCTGCGGCAGGCCCGTCATTTTTTCAATGTATAAGTCTTCGGCACCCTCCACTGGCTGTATAAGTTTGCCTAACTTCTCGGCATAAATTGCCAGCGAGTCCAGGTCATCGCCGTAGATCTTTACGACTACATCCTGTCGCGCTCCGGTCATCAGTTCGTTAAAGCGCATCTGTATTGGCTGTTGTACTCCAAAAGAGGCCTGCGGCAGGTGGTCGTGCAGGGTAGCAGACATTTTATCGGCTAGTTCTTCGCGGCTGCCAGCGCTGGTCCACTCCGCCTTGTCCTTCAGCACCACGATCATATCCCCTAGCTCTACCGGGTTAGGTTCGGTTGGCACCTCAGCAGACCCGATTTTAGTTACCACCTTCTCTACCTCCGGAAACTCCTTTTTAAGTATACCTGACGCCTTGCTCACAATAGCTATGGTTTCATTGAGTGAGCTTCCGGTCAGCACCCGTGTTTCAATGGCAAAATCTCCTTCATCCAGAGAAGGTATAAACTCACCTCCCATGCGGGTGAAAAGAAAGATCGTTAACGCAAAAAGCCCCACTGCAATGAGCAGCACCGTCGCCTTGGCTCGCAATGCGAAATTTAGCAGTGGCTGGTAGGCTCTGTTGATAGCCTTCATGATGCGGTCGGAGATGTTTTCTTTGTGCACCGTCTTCCGGCTCAGCACCAGCGAAGCCATCATTGGCACGTAAGTAAGTGACAGCAGGAAGGCACCGAGTATGGCAAAGGCAACCGTCTGCGCCATAGGCTTAAACATCTTACCCTCAATGCCCACCAAGGCAAGTATAGGCAGGTATACTATCAGTATGATGATCTGACCGAAGGAGGCAAAGCCCATCATCTTGCTGGCAGAGCCGTGCACTTCTTTATCCATCTCTTCACGGCTCAGCACTTTGACGCCCATACTACTGAAGTTGCTCAGCTGTATCCGGTGAATCACGCTTTCCACGATGATCACGGCTCCGTCCACAATCAGCCCGAAGTCCAGCGCTCCAAGGCTCATGAGGTTGCCACTCACCCCAAAAACGTTCATCAGCGAGATAGCAAATAGCATCGCAAGCGGAATGACAGAGGCCACCAGCAAGCCTGCCCGTAAATTCCCCAGCAGCAGCACCAGCACAAACACTACGATCAGGGCACCCTCTGCCAGGTTTTTCTCAACAGTACTAATCGCGCGGTTCACCAGCTTGGTGCGGTCCAGGAAAGGTTCAATGACCACCCCTTCTGGTAGCGTTTTCTGAATTTCAGCAACTTTGGCTTTTACATCTGCAATTACTTTAGAGGAGTTTTCGCCTTTCAGCATCATCACAATACCGCCTGCCACTTCGCCGGTATCGTCTTTCACCATGGCACCGTAGCGAATGGCAGCTCCTTCGCGCACCTCGGCTACATCGCGTATTAGTACCGGAGCACCCTCGCGGGCATCCTTCACCACTATCCTGCCGATGTCTTCTATACTTTTAACCAGGCCTTCGGTGCGGATAAAATAGGCGTTAGGGTCTTTTTCGATGTAGGCACCACCTGCGTTGGCATTGTTACTCTCCAGCGCATTGTATACTTCGGTTATGGTGATGCCCATCCCCCTGAGCTTGTTAGGGTCCAGCGCTACTTCGTACTGCTTTAAGTTGCCGCCAAAGCTGCTGACCTCGGCCACACCGGGCGTTCCTATCAGCTGCCGCCTTACAATCCAGTCCTGAATGGTGCGGAGTTCGGTTGCGTCATACTTGTGTTCGTAGCCTTTTTTGGGGTGCAGTTCGTACTGGTAAATCTCGCCAAGTCCCGTGGAAACGGGCGCCAGAAACGGAACGCCCGCACCAGCCGGAATCTGGTCTTCAGCTTCTTTCAGCTTTTCCGTTATCTGCTGCCGGGCCCAGTAAATGTCAGTCTCCTCCTCAAACACCACTGTAACCAACGAGAGGCCAAAGCGTGAGAAAGACCTGATTTCAATAATATCCGGAATACTAGCCACCGAGAGTTCTACCGGAAAAGAGATAAGCCGCTCTACCTCCTGCGCCCCTAGAGAGGGAGACACCGTGATTACCTGCACCTGGTTATTCGTGATATCCGGCACGGCATCTATGGGCAGTTTGGTTACATTATAGGCTCCCCAGCAAATTAGTGCCAGGGTCATCAACCCAATAATGAGTTTATTTTTGATTGAAAAATATATAATTTTACTAAGCATGGTAATGATTTTAACCTGACACGAAAGGCTTTGCTACTTCCAAAGTATAAACTCAGGAAAAGCACATGAACAGGAGCTGAAACAGCATAATGCCGTACTTACAGCATGTTGCTGTAGGATGTAAAAAGTAAAACAGCTCAACGTACAGATAGCCTCAGCCAAGGCCAAAAACGGCGGCTGAAGATATTTGCATCAAAGAAAGATGGGGTCAGGAAATCTGTGGCGGTTGCCAGATAGAGCCATCAAAAAGGTTAGATGGCGCCACACTTAGGAAAGGAGGTTGCTCCAGCGGCTTTTGTACCTTAAAATAGGCAGGGTGCTGTACTACAGGTGTACTCACAAAATAGTCGTAGGCAGAGTTTCCCATCTGCTTGAACGGGAGACTGTTATGCTCATCGGCAGACTGCTTTTCAGCGGCACTGGCATAGTGCATTTTCAGAAAATCAACAAAGTTTAACTGCCCGTCTGTGTTTTGCTGGTGTTGCTGGAAGTGTTGCAAAAGCACAGGAATCTTGGACAGCTCATGCAGGTCAGAGTGAGGCAACAGCGAGCCCAGGAATATAAAAACTGTAAAAAAGATGACTCTGACTTTCAAGGTTGTGCTCTTTGAAGAAGCAAACTTAAGTAGCGGAGGGGATAAAGGCAAAGAATAAGTTGTAAAATCAGTTCGAGGCGCTGGAATAGACATACAGCAGCTTGCTCGGGGAAAGTAAACTTACCGCTCAAAACAGCTTTAACTATGCAGCGCACTTCTTACCATGTAGAGTGGTGGACTATACTTTACAAGATATTGCCAGCTCAACATTCACCTGGGGTAAGCTTTTGAGCTGGCAATACAGTTACCTTCTCCTTTACTTATTTAACCAGCACCTGCTTGCTGGCGTTACGACCGTAAAAGGTAGGGAAATACATGAGCTCGGCCTTAGCAGGATTTAAAGTATACGACCCCGTGTACCGAGGCAATAGTTTGATGTAGTAAGTAAACTCTCCCGCAGGTAGTCTATCACAGAAGATGCTGACCTTGTTTCTGAAATACTCCCGGTGTACTTCGTAAGCACCTCTTCCTGTTTTGGCATCATAAGAGCAGCTGGCTGGTATCGGCACTTCAATCATCACGTAATCTGCATCAGCTTTAACCTCCACTTTAACAACCAATTCCACAGGCTTGCCAGCCTCCAGCGTAGCATCACCTTGCTGGCCATTTATTGACGTTGTGATTTTAAAGTGCTCGCTTACGGGCTGCGGCGTTTTATTCCATATAGTTTGGTAGGCTGTAACATACACCGGTAATTTGCCGCTCTTTTTAACAACAAGTGGTGCTATAGCATTAAACGTAGTATCTGTTCTAAAGCTGTCGCTCTCGAACGTAACAGCTCCTGAGAAGCTAAGCGTATTTGCCTCCAGACCAGCAGTACTGTCTTTTTGAAGCAGTAGGTCTGGCAGCAGTGTTTCTAAGATTCTCGCTGACTCATACGTGTTTCTCCAATGTCCGCTTCTGCGCTCGCTTAGCAGGTAAGCCCGCACCTGCGCCAGTTCGCGGTCATGGTTGCCGGCAGCACGTAGCACATGGTAGGCTAGCAGCGTATTGGAGATGCTATTGTTAAACAAGCTGTGTTTAGTCTCTCCCCAATAGCTGCCTCCTAACATGGTTCTTTTCTTATACTTCTGCAAAGTATCTAACTGTACCGGCATGTTATGCTGCTGACGCAGCCGCAGTAGACGTAACTGATCTTCTAAAGTTGGTTTCTTTTGCTTCTCCAGTTCCAGCATATAGCGCTTATAATCTACGCTGGCACCCAGCACAGTTAACGTTTCAAGTGCCGTGACTTTATCGTGCTTCCCTCCTCTTTCCAGCTTGTATACCAGGTAATCTATTAACTTCTGTTCCTGGTACTTTACCTGATACCCCTCCTGTTTGGCCATAGCCAAAGCTTCAGCTGTGTGCTGCGTAATCCAAGTATACATCAGCCCTTCCTGCCACCAGGCCCATCCGCCACCGTTTTGTTGTGTTTTCTCCAGGTGCCTGATCAGCTTCATCACCATTTTATCATGATCAAATGGCTGTGCCAGCTGCTTACGGATGCGTTTCTCTAAAAGCAAACCTTTCAGTTTGGAGGCAGCCTGCTCACTGCACCAGTATTCATACTGGTGCAAGTACTCTATCTCATCCAGCATGATTGGCAACAGGTCGCCCTGGGTATGCACTGTAACCGGCCCTTTAGACTGATCAAATGTAAGGCTAAAAGTGGTATCAGCATACAGCGGTAAGAAGTGGCCGATCGTTTCTTCCACGCCTTTAGGGTAAATAGTCACAAATCGCTTCTCGCCATCTGGAAAGCCGTTTTTCTGCTGTAGACTATAAAGCACCTCTACAGAATCAGGAGCAAGCAAAGGAGCCGTTAGCTGCAAAGTATCCGTAAAGCTTCTGTTCAACTGCTTTTCCGCTGACTTAACTTTGCTACCATTTACCTCAAACTTTGTGGTTACCGCACCAGAGTCTGGCAGGTAGTTTAATGCTTTGCCCACAATGTGTGCTTTATCACCTCCGACTAAGAAGCGGGGCATGTGCAGGGTTGCCATAACAGCTTTGAATGATTTGATATTGGTGGTATAGATACCACTTTTCCTGTTATCATTCATGGCTAGCACATAGGTGTTCCAGCTGGTTATATCATCGGGGAAGGTAACTTTAAAAGAAGCTTCGCCTTGCTTGTTTGTTTTGTGCCGAGGTTGCCATAGGGCATAATCAGAAAAGTTATTCCTGATGGAGTTTATACTTGCGAGCTGCTGCTCCGCCCCCGGTACACTTCCTCCCTGGTTTGTGGTAATAATTATAACGCCACCTGCTGCTGAAGCACCATACAATGCAGTAGCGGCCTCACCCCTTAAAACTTTGGTAGCAGTCACCTTCTCCAGCTTTGTATGATCACCGCTAAATGGAATGCCATCTACAATCACGAGCGGTTTGGCATCGCGCACGCTTATAGTTGAATTACCTCTTACCACTACACCGCTCACTTTACCTTGTACAGCCGTGGCTGCGGCTATGCTTGAAGAGCTTCTCTCCATCCCATACCCCACCACTACAACTTCCTGCAGTTGCTTTCTATCTGCATCCATGTCAAGATTTATCTTTCCTCTGCTGTTGACTTTCTCTTCTGATGAAACATAGCCTATGTAGCGGAAAATCAAGATGCCACTATCAGGCACATAAATTCTGTACCGGCCACTCCCATCTGTGGATGCACCAACTGTTGTTCCTTTTAAGACAATGGTTACTCCGGGCAATGGTTCGCCGTTATTTTTATCTTTTACTACTCCAGTTACCTCGTGCCTGTACTGCTCCGCACCGCTTGTGTAACTGAAAGTAACTTCGCGAGCGGTTTCTAAGATTTGCTGCTGCTCCTTTGCCGTGTTCGCTTCGTGCTTACTGGCTTCTGCAAGTTTGCTTTCAATTATCTGGTTTAAGTAGCTACTATACTCCGAAGCTGGCTTAACAGCTGAACTAGTAAAGTGGACATGCGTCTGCCCGTTTGCCTTTACAGGCACCTTAGCTGACACATAATCGCCAGTATCAAAAAGTACGGTTAAAGTATAGGTGGCAGGTTTAAGGCTATAGAGTACATTACTCTCCCTTGGGTATATCGCTAACGAGTCAGGATTACCTAATTTATGCAAGAGTACAAGTATGGTTTGCCGCTTTACGGTATCACCCAGGTCCCAGCCTATTCTTCCGGTTCTGTAGTTCTTGGCGTAGCTACTGTTACGGGCATACAGTTTTCCTAGTAATCGCTCTCTTTGTACCGCCTCCCAATCTCGCTGTATTTTTGTTTCTGTTAAAGCTTGATGATGCAGTAGTTCGGGTCTCCTTTCCCATTTATCCCAGGCAGGAAGATTATAAGCAGTATAAGGTAAATTCAGCTCCCTCATCTTCAGCAGACTCGGCTCAAAGTAGTAGCTGTAAGCTGGCTCCATCAGGAAATTAGTGGTAAAGCTGTTTACCCTTACATACTGCATCCAATTAGGGCTGAAAGGGCCCACTAGGAGTGTACGCTCATCTGTTCTGTTATAGAAGGAAGCACTTTGCTTATTGCTTGCCAGTAGATGAATTCTGTTGCCCTGCTTTAGATAGGCACTGTTAGCGCCAAAACCATGCTGCACGTAAAAAAGGTAGCCATGCAGCCTGCGCTGCTCCAGAGGGGATAGCTTACCTTTTTCAGCGGCTTGAACAAACCTATTGTTTGAGGCGGTGATATCGGCGCTTATAGTTAGCTTATACTTGTGCTTTAGATAAACACTATCAAGAGTAACCAGCTTATCTACCGTCCTGAGCTTGATGGTATGATAGCCACTATCTGCGGCAAAAGCGTAGGCAGGCAATACATCGGTCTGTGAAAAGTACACCGGCACTTCATCCAGGTATACTACATGCACGGGTACCACTCTCCCGGAGTCAACCACAAAGGGTGAGACTTGTGTGATGCTGTCCAGAGTAGTTGCATACGCCGTAAATTGCCCATGCTGCGGATAAAGAAAATGGTAATAAGCGATACTGTCTAAGCCCATGCGGCGGCTCCAGTAACTCCAGTCCATCAGTTTCTTGCCGCCTACGTTACTGTCGTCTTTCTCTAAGGTGCGCACTGGTTTTTGCGGCTTATACTTATCCCAGGCAGGTAGGCTTGGCATGCCCGAGTCCTTAAACTTAGAGGTAAAAGCATAGGCTGTTAGATCAACGTTCGCTACCGGCTTTCCCGACACATCAGAAACAGCCACTTTCATGCTAGCTTCCTGCCCAGGATAGACCACTTGCGGTGCCTGCAGGTCTATCGTTAGCATGTGTTTTCGTAAAGGCACATCTTCCTGTAGCTTTTGCATGCTGCCGGCCCACATGTACTGCACCACCACAAAGTATGGGCTGTCTCCTCCTTTTGCCTTTTGTTTGAAATACAGTTCTGGGGCTTTTCCATCTCCGCGAGCAACTAACTTTTCGCCGCTATATACAAAGTACCAGTAAGGCAGGTGGCGAGGATTTTGAAGAGAGAAGGAAATTGAATCCTGGGTTCTAGCAGCTTCTAACATAACATTAGCCTGCTCAGCCGTAAAGTCTATAGCTGCACTCAGACTCTCTGCATACACTTCATAGCCTTCAGCATACGGGTTTAGCGGTACACGAGCTGGCAGCCTAAGCTTTTGACTGGTCAACTCATCATATGCTGCGTCATAAGCTGAGAGCTCAGCGTTCATGGGCACCACAGTATCTCCCTCCAGGTACTGCACCAGCAAACTATCCTGCAATAAGGTAAGCTTGAGCAAACCCTTTGCGTATCGGTAAGTGGCATTTTTAGATTTGTGGGTGCGCTCGTTCGTTGAATTCAGAAAGGAAGCATTTACAGTATAGTCTACAGATGCCTTAGGAAAGATACTGTCAGGTATGGCAATCTCTGTTTCACCGATGGCGTCTAATGGTTGCTGGTGCACCCAAAGCGTGTCTGGAATAAACTGCAGCGCTTGCTCACTTTTTATGATCTTGTTAGTCTTGATAACAATCTCCACCCTTGCATCCAGCAGATTCATGCCATTAGCATTGGCACCACGAAGAACTATGGTATTTGGCTTACCGCTCTGGTGCTCCTCATGCCGCAGGGTTAGCGTATAGTCATTTTCTTTCAGCTCATAGTCTTCGTAGCTAAACGTACCGCTGATGTATGCTTCTTCCGCTTTATCTGAGCTATGAAGCGCTAAGGTATAGGAGTAGTCAAGGTCCAGTTTCAGGCTATCGTGCAACACAAAGTATCCCTCAAATCCTCCTTTGCGATATGCTTCTACCTTTCCAAGATTTTTAACTTTTCTGCCATACTTGTTTAGCTGCAGCATAGCATCCCCTTTTACAGGTTTGCCATTTTTTTTGACAACGAAGGCTTTATACCGAACGGTGTCACCGGGTTGGTACTTCGGCTTGTTTGTAACCAGGTAGCCTCTGTATTTACTTTCTGTGCTTTTAGTTTGACGATACTGCTCATCAAATATAGAAAAGATGCTCCGAACCCAGCCCTGTGGATAATGCCTGATGGAAGCATATATAGTATAAAATGGCTTCCAGATATACCGGATAGGAACTGCGTAAACAATTTTGTTGAACAAGCTTCTATGGTAGGTTTCGGTAGGTTTTTCGAGCCGCTCGAAATAAGTAAAGCCATTAACTGAAACAGACAGAATCCCGCTTTTGGGAGTGCGCCTAAACCTGTACGTTTTAGTTTCAGGGTCAAAAGTGGCTTTTTGCCTGTTTACCTGTACCAGCGCATCAGTAACTACTCCTCCGACACTATCATGAACCAACACGGCCAGTGCGGGTTTTATCAACAGCAGTTTAGTAGAGAAAGGCGCTTGGGTCGTGAGGTTAAACTGCAGATCAGGGCCACTGCTATGCATAAAAAGATAATGACCAACCGGAAGCTTTCTGTTATAGCTCGTCTTTACGGCAAAAGAATCTACTACTGTATGCAAGTACGCTTTAGAAACCACTTTAGGACTATACTCATACAACTGCTGCGCTTCTTGATCAGATATTTTGTAGACATAGGTATAATGACTCCGAGTCTTCGACTTTTCTAACGGACTTTGAGCGTGGCTCTGCACGGTTAACAGCAGTAAGCCAGAAATTAGCAGTATAAGTTGTCTGATCATAGCAAGGCAGGATAAGCACCTAATATACTACTATAAATATATATTATAATCTATCTAACTCTCATTGATGCTCAAATTTATATAATTATGTTGATTATGGTTTAGATTCTAAGTATTAAACAACACCATTGTAAACATTGAATTTTGTCAGAAGAACATTACAAATGTGCTGTCTGTGCAGATGGTTTTAAGCCAAATTTCCTACACCTTGTACTTTGAACTATTCCCTGCAAGCTTTCAAGTTTGACTTAAAATGGAATAGCTAAGCAAACAAAGCCTAACTGCCGGAATAGGAAAATGGCTTAGAAAATATACTGCGAGGCAAATTATATGCTGTTAAGAATTAACCCTAGATGATGCATTTCCAGTTAAACTCTTTCATAATATAAAAATAGAAATTACGCTTTGAAGCTAACAATTAGACTACAGGCGCACTTAACATAATGCAACCCACTCCTCCTACACTGGCTAAAACAAGAATACTTCACAACTCCCTCAAGTATAAAAGCGGCTTAGCGCCCCGTTACGTCATCCCTCACAATAATAGAGCAATTTGTTGCAATCATGAAAAGCTTATCGTAATATTGCAATGATACGATTAGATCAAACATGGGACTTACCAAATCAGAAAATTTCACAGAGGCGCAGAATAAGACCGCTACGCTACTTAAAGCCTTAGGGCACCCGGCAAGGATAGCCATTATCGAACACCTGCTCAAAGCTAAATCCTGCGTGTGCGGTGACATAGTGAATGAGCTGCCGCTGGCGCAGGCAACGGTTTCACAGCACCTGAAAGAACTCAAAAACGCTGGCATTATTAAAGGCACAGTGGAGGGAAACGCTCTTTGTTACTGCCTGGACAACGAGGCATTTAAGTACCTTGACGGCTACTTCTCAGCTTTGCTTGCAGGCGTCAGCAAGCAGGAGACAACCTGTTGCTAAGAGCCTGTTTAAATTTCGTTTTTGCAAGAGAAAAATGAATGGAAAGGATTCTGGCAAAGCGGTTTCAAAGCTTTATCACAGCACTATGGAGCGAGAAAAGCGTGAAGCCAGGTTCTGTTATAGGCAGGTTGCAGCGCAAAGGATGAATTTCAAACAGGCTCCAATTTAAATATACATTGTTAATAGCTATACATACAATTTATGAAACTATCAGAAGTAAAACACATTCTTCAAACTGCCGATGCAGTTGATTTCGAGTTAGAGAACGGCACAAAAGTACCCGTGCATTTCCATGTAACCGAGGTGGGTGTGGTAACCAAGAACTTTATAGACTGTGGCGGAACAGTGCGCCATGAGAAAGTAGCGAACTTCCAACTGTGGGATGCCAATGATTTTGACCACAGGTTAAAACCTCAGAAGCTGCTCAACATCATTGCTCTTTCAGAAAAAGCACTAGGTATGGAAGACCTGGAAATTGAGGTTGAGTACCAGGGTGAAACCATAGGTAAATATGACCTGGGTTATGAAGACAAACATTTCGTGCTGCTTTCGAAAACTACCAACTGCCTTGCACCTGACAAGTGCGGAATTCCAAAAGAGAAACTAAAAATTAATCTGATAGAGTTGCAGTCTGGTAATGCCTGTAGCCCGGGAAGCGGCTGCTGCTAAGCAGGTGCCTGCTGCTTAAAGATCAACCAAATTAAAATTAACATGAGTAAGATAGCGCTCTTTAGTGATATACACGCTAACCTGCCAGCCTTAGAGGCTTTTTTTGAGGACGTAGAAAGCAGAAAGCCAGATTTTATTTACTGCCTCGGTGACTTGGTGGGTTATAATATCTGGGCAAACGAGGTAATAGACGAGATCCGCAAACGCAATATTCCGACTATTGCCGGCAATTACGATTTTGGCATCGGCAGGACGAGCAACGAGTGCGGCTGCGCTTACAAAACCGATGAGGAAAAAGCTAACGGCTCCGTCTCCATCTCCTTTACCAATGATATTATCAAGCCAGGTCAGCGCCAATACCTCAGAATGCTTCCTGCACATATCAAGGTAGAGTACCAGCTAAACAACGATAAGCTGAACCTGCTGCTGGTGCATGGCAGCCCGAGAAAGATAAACGAGTACCTGTTTGAAGACCGTGAAGAAAAGAGCCTGCTGCGCATTATGAAAGATGCTGATGCCGACATCTTGTGTTTCGGGCATACGCATAAGCCGTACCACAGAGTGCTTACTTCCGGAGAGGATGGAGAGAGCCATTTCCGCCATGCCATCAACATCGGCTCGGTGGGTAAGCCCAAAGATGGCGACAACCGTGGAGGTTACGTGCTGTTGACGATAAACGATAATAGCTCTGTGCTGCACAAGGACAGCATTGGCGTGGAGTTTATTCGCTTCAGGTACGACTACGAAAAAGCAGCTAAAGCTATTGAGGAAAGCATACTGCCCAACGCATACGCTGAGAATTTGCGCAAAGGCTGTTAAATAGATTTGTATGAGTGCTAACAACTGTACACCCGCCCACAACCGGAAAAAACTAAACTTCCTGGACCGTTACCTAACCCTGTGGATATTTCTTGCCATGTTTTTGGGTGTGGCCATTGGGTATTTTCTACCTGATTCCTCGGGGTTCATCAACTCCTTTTCCAGCGGCACCACTAACATTCCCTTAGCCATAGGTCTGATCCTGATGATGTATCCTCCGCTGGCGAAGGTGCGGTACGAAAAACTGGGTGAAGTATTTCAGAACGTAAAGATACTGAGTATCTCCCTGCTTTTGAATTGGATTATCGGGCCGCTGCTTATGTTTTTCCTCGCCCTCCTGTTCTTTCATGACCAGCCCGAATACATGACAGGGCTGATCCTGATAGGCATTGCCCGCTGCATTGCGATGGTAATTGTTTGGAACGAGCTAGCGGAAGGAAACAGGGAGTATGCAGCAGGGCTCGTGGCGCTAAATAGCATCTTTCAGATATTTTTCTACAGCCTGTATGCTTACCTGTTTATCTCTGTCTTTCCTCCATACTTTGGGGTCGACAGTATAGCAATTGACATCACCATTGGGCAGATAGCTGAAAGTGTGCTGTTATACCTCGGCGTGCCGTTCTTTGCTGGTGTTGTGAGTCGCTACGTGTTGATTAGCTTAAAAGGACTGGACTGGTTTAACAACAAGTATATTCCATTTATCTCACCCATCACGCTGATCGCGCTGCTGTTTACTATCGTACTGATGTTCAGCCTGAAGGGTGACACTATTGTGAGTATACCGTTTGATGTGCTGAAAATTGCCGTGCCGCTGGTGCTGTACTTCGCTATCATGTTCTTTGTAAGCTTTCTGATAGGCAAGAAATTGGGTGCTGACTATTCTAAGAATGCTGCCATCTCTTTCACGGCCACTGGCAATAATTTTGAGCTGGCCATTGCTGTTGCCATCGGTATATTTGGTATTAACTCAGGTCAGGCGTTTGCCGGTGTGATTGGCCCCCTCGTGGAGGTGCCTGCACTAATACTGCTGGTGAATGCAGCCTTCTGGTTTAAGAGAAAGTGGTATAGCACCGAGCAAGTGCCGTTACCGAACTAAGATCTCTGTTAAAGAGGAAGGAGTTAGTTCTATTTTGGCAACTCCTTCCTCTTTTTGTCTGAAGAGCTGGTTTAAATATTGTTTTTGCAAGTGAAAGCTGTCTGGAAAGGATGTTGGCAAAGCGATCATAAGTATAAATTAAAATCACGCGCTACTATATTTCTACCATACCGTCTCAGGCTGCTTAAGTATAACTAGTCCCCACTTGGCACCAGCCACTGTTGCCTTTCATGCACCCATTAAAGCCGCAGCCTTAAAACTGGGCATGCACTATGTCATAATCAGCTCAAAACCATAGTTAAATATTCTGTAAGTCAATTGTTTATCAAATAACTTTTCCTGCTATACCGAGTATGAGCTAGCATAGCAGGTAGTTTACTTATTGCAAACACTAAGACAAGAAAACAAATGGGAGTAACATTAGAACAGGCTGAAAAGGCCGTCCGTGCAGCCAAAGAAAAGGCACAAGAGCTGAACCTGAAAATGAACATTGCTGTGGTCGACGCCGGCGCCAATTTAGTAGCTTTCGCCCGCATGGACGGAGCTTGGCTTGGTTCCGTGGACATCGCCATCCGCAAGGCCAGAACCGCAAGGTTTTTTGATATGCCCACTGGTGATTTGGGTCAGGCCTCGCAGCCTGGCGGCTCCCTCTACAACATCGAGCACTCTAACGGCGGCCTGATTACTTTTCCTGGCGGTATTCCGATCAAGAACGGCAGCGGAGAGATAGTAGGTGCCATTGGGGTATCTGGAAGCACCGTGGAAAATGATCATACGGTGGCTGATGCAGGAGTAAAAGCACTATCTTCTTAGAAGCAACCTTTCTGACACCATTCCCTCGCCTATCATATTCCCTTAAATAAGGGGAATATGATAGGCGAATTGCTGTTTAATAAAAATAGCGCTAAACAAGCTACTACTACCCAAGCCATTGGTGGAAATTATAAAATGTATAAACTTATCTCCGTCTTTTTGATCCTCATCATGGGCTGCACAGCTGCACCCAGTAATGAGGATCAAATTCAGCAGTCTCAAACAAAAATGAATAAGACCAAATTTGACAACTTTCATATCGATACTGCTTTCCTTGAGTCAATCTCAGAATTCCCATTAACGGTGGAAGAGAAGTTGGTTTTTTAGTTTGATTATGTTTGACTTCC
>NZ_JBHTLD010000067.1:0-21347 GCF_042678745.1 Pontibacter rugosus
CCGCAAGCTGCTGACCACGCTGCTGGAGATGGACGGCTGGTCCTGGAGAGAGGTGTACCAGCCCGAGTAGGGCCTGAGGCCGGGGAACCGCAGGAGCCTTTTACCGTACGTAGAGCCGCACCAAGGCGAGGTCGCACGGCCTCGTTTATTTTTATCTTAACTGGTTTTTAAGTAAAACGTTGAACTATGATTGACAATCCTTTTGAGAAGAGCGTGGAGGAACTGCAGGCCATCGCCTCGCAGGTGCGCAGGGACATCCTCCGGATGGTGCACGCCGTCAACTCCGGCCACCCCGGCGGCTCGCTGGGCTGCACCGAGTACTTCGTCTCGCTGTATTTCAGGGTGCTCCGCCACGACCCTGCCTTCCGCCTGAACGGGGTGGGCGAGGACCTTTTCTTCCTCTCCAACGGCCACATCTGCCCGGTGTGGTACAGCGTGCTGGCCCGCTCCGGCTACTTTGGCGTGAAAGAGTTAGCCACCTTCCGCAGGCTGAACTCCCGGCTGCAGGGGCATGCGGCCACGGCCGAGGAACTGCCCGGCATACGCGTTGCCTCCGGCTCCCTCGGGCAGGGCCTGTCAGTGGCTATTGGCGCCGCGCAGGCAAAAAAACTGAACAAGGACCCGAACCTGGTATATGTGCTGATGGGGGACGGAGAGCTGCAGGAAGGGCAGATATGGGAGGCCACTCTCTACGCAGGTGCTAAGAAAGTAGACAACCTGATTGCCACCGTGGATTGGAATCACCAGCAGATAGACGGCACCACCGAAGACGTGCTGCCCCTTGGGGACTTACAGGCCAAGTTTGAAAGCTTTGGCTGGCATGTGCTGGAGGCGGAGGGCAATGATTTTGAAAAGCTGCTCGCCACCCTAGGGGAAGCCAGGTCAGCTACAGGAAAAGGGAAGCCAGTGATGGTGCTGATGCACACGGAGATGGGCTACGGCGTGGACTTCATGACCGGGTCCCACAAGTGGCACGGGGTGGCGCCCAACGATGAGCAGCTGGGGCAGGCGCTTGCCCAACTGCCCGAGACCTTGGGAGACTACCCGGAAAGGTGAAATAATTGCCTTGAAGGCTTGCTGTAGCTTTCACGGCTGTCCTTTTGCTCTAAATAAATCAAGACTAAAGCAAAATTTAGCAGTAGAGAAACGATCAACACTGTCATCAGTTAATCTGGAAGACCTTTCCGGTGTTTCCCACAGGGCCTGCCTTGTCTGTAGTCAAAAGGTATACTTCTCCACTGTTGTCCTGCCCAAAGCCTAGCAGGTAATGGCCTAAAGAAGCACCTGGCATGCCCTGGAAGTGCAATTTTCTATAGTCCCAAGACCCCTGCTCCCCAGTCATCTCAGCAGAGAATATAGCGCCGTCGGGTTTCCCGTGATGCTGCGTCCATACGCCGAACAGGTAGTTACCTCTAAGGTTGGCACGCACGCTGCCCCTGTACACGTATCCGCCTATCCCAACTATTCCCAAGCCTTCCTGCGGGTAGGACATGCTGTTCTTGAACTCAATAACAGGGTCTATGAACTCGTTGCCCAGGCTGTCTTCCTCAGGGCAGCTTTCCAAAGGCTCCTTGTTGTTGGCCGCGTTAAAGCAGATGGTGCCTTCTTTTACATTCCAGCCATAGTTGCCGCCTTTCCTGATTACGTTAACTTCCTCGCGCAGTACCTGACCGGCATCTCCGGCTATCAGCATGCCTGTCTCCCTGTCAAAGGAAAAGCGGTAGGGGTTGCGCAGCCCAAAGGCGTAAATCTCCTTCATGCCCATTCTGCCGTCAGCAAAGGGGTTGTCGGAAGGCACGCTGTAGGGTGACCCGTTGTTCACATCGATGCGCAGGATGCTGCCAAGCAGGTTCTGCTTCACGTCCTGTCCGTTGCCCCCGTCGTTCTCCTCGTACCAGTCCCTCACGTGGCCGGTGCCGATGTCATTTTTGTTTCCCCCGTCGCCAACGCTGATGTAGAGGTAGCCGTCCGGCCCGAACATGAGCGTGCCCGCGTTGTGGTTGTACTGTGGCTGGTCTACCTGCAGGATCACTCTTCCGGACGCCGCGTCTCCACTTTTCAACCCGGCTCCGGTAGCCTTGTACTCGGCGATGACGGTGGTGTGGTCGAAGCCATCGGGTGCAGACTGGCGCAAGGGAGCGCTGTAATACACGAAAAACCTGCCGTTACGCTGAAAGTCAGGATGGAAGGCCAAGCCCAGAAGCCCACGCTCTTCATGCTCGTTCTTAAGTTCAATGACCTTGCTCTTCAGGTCCAGGAACGGCTCAGGCAGCAACGTCCCTTCTTTCACAACCCGTATGACCCCTATCTGGTCTACAATAAACAGCCTGTCGTCGCTGGGGGGTTGTGTGAGGAAAACGGGGGAAACCAGATCAGCGGCTACCAGCTGCAGGCTTACCGAATCCACAGGTTGCACAACTGAGGTACTGCTCGCGCCCCCATGATTTGCAGATGATTTTTCTGAACTGCACGAGACACACAGCAACAGCAGAAACGCGCACGGCACCAGGCATGTTTTTATCATAGCTCAAATTTTAACGATTCATCAAGGACTTATTTAAAATACACGTTTGGGATGGTCTACATGAGCCGATAAGTCTTTGTCACAGCAGCCCCAGCTTTCAAAAATATACGGCTGTTGGGGCTGCACCTTTCACATCTGAGTAGATAGTCTCTCGCTGTTCACTACCTGGGGCGAGAGCCTATGCCAGCCCTATCTGCTCGTCCAGGTACACATCCTGCACCAGGTGGAGCAGCTCAACCCCTTCCTGCATAGGGCGCTGAAAGGCCCTCCTGCCCAGTATCAGCCCCATGCCACCGGCCCTTTTGTTGATGACCGCTGTCCTGACTGACTGCTGTAGGTCTGTTTCTCCCTGCGACTCACCGCCAGAGTTGATGAGCCCTGCGCGTCCCATGTAGCAGTTCATCACCTGGTACCTGCACAAATCAATAGGATGGCTGGAAGCCAGTTTGCCGTACATGTCTGGACGCCATTTTGAAAAGTTCAAAGCTTTGAATCCTCCGTTGTTCTCCGGCATCTTCTGCTTGATGATGTCTGCCTGGATGGTAACCCCAAGGTGGTTTGCCTGCCCGGTGATATCCGCTGCTACATGGTAATCCTGATCTTTTGTCTTGAAGGCTTCGTTTCGGGTGTAACACCACAGGATGGTGGCCATACCCAGCTCATGCGCTTTCTCAAAGGCCTCGGCCACTTCAATGATCTGGCGGTTTGACTGCTCCGACCCAAAATAAATAGTTGCCCCAACGGCAACAGCTCCCAGATTCCGCGCTTCTTCCACAGAACCGAACATGACCTGATCATGTTTGGTCGGGTAAGTCAGCAGCTCGTTGTGGTTTATCTTCACCACAAAGGGAATCCTGTGGGCGTATTTGCGAGCCACCATCGCCAGATTGCCGAAGGTAGTTGCGACCGCGTTGCACCCTCCCTCTATTGCCAGCTTTACAATGTTCTCCGGGTCAAAATAGATTGGGTTTGGAGCAAATGAAAACCCAGCCGTGTGTTCAATTCCCTGGTCTACGGGAAGAATGGACAAGTAGCCCGTACCTGCCAGGCGACCATGATTGAACAGAGTAGCAAGGCTCCTGATCACTGGAATGCTTCTATTGGATGGAAGGAACACGCGCTCCAGGAAATCTGGTCCCGGAACATGCAGCAGGTCCTTGGATACAGTGGCAGAACTGAAATGTAACAGGTCCTCTGCCTCATCCTTCAATATGTCTATGATGTTTTGCTGTGGCATGTGCATTTGATTTAAAACTAACGTAAACGTTTCTGCTTCTTTCTTCCCTTCACAAAGTTTGCTTATGTACAACAACTTATTGGTTGCCCTTTCTAACCCAGTCTTTCTCGGATCGGCATTTCAAGCAATACGGAAGGAGGAGCTGCCAGTCTCCTGTAGAGCTAGTGATGATAATGCTGTGCCAGATACTTTTTTAAGTAGCAGGTACAGGACGCACTTGGCTTCCTTTACTTAGCGCCTCGTCTACCTCCCTGTCCGTAGCTCCGCTCCAGAACTTGTTGTACTCCTCCGCATCCTTCAGATACCGTACTGGTTCCAGTTCCGGTGCCACTTTCTTCAGGGTACTCACCAGCGCCTCATACGGTCTGTACCCTACAATGAGCAAGCCTGCCTGGCCTGGCTTTGTGATGGTAAGGGCGGGATAACGCGTGATGCGGCGGTAGCGCACCTGCCGCAGGTCCTCTTCGAAAGCCTTGCGGGCAGCTTCTCCATGTAGCGCCTGCTCAAACACATCGAAGTCCAACACACCAGCGCTCTCCTGGGAAAGCCCCTTTGCCACCTCCAGTAGCACTGCTGTGCTGGAGATATCCTTGCCGTGCAGCATGATAGCCTCCCGTACCCGCCGCAAGTACATTTCTGCCGCCTCAGAAGACTGCAGTCCGGCACTTTTCACAGCAATGCAGGCAGGATAGGATGAGCTTGGGGGATTGTTGTACCAGACTTTGTCCTCAATGGGCTGGCCTGACAGGTGCTTTGCCTCGAGCCATACCGGCCCCATTTGAAGGGGTTTCGTCACGTGGTTCACGGGGTCACTGAAAGAGTTCCAGTTCGGAACCATACCGGCCATGCGGTAGCGCCACTTTATCTTCCCGCTGTATTCAAACCGCAACCAGCGCCACTGTGGCTCAAAAGCCCAGCTCCAGCAGCAAAGAGGGTCAGTATAGACCTGAATCTCCACCGACCCCTCTTGTTCCTGTATTCTGTGATCAACTTTATCTTCTAACATGGTGACAGGCTACTACGGCTAAAGGTCCTGTTGCGGATACTGGCTCCACTGGTTCTCCCCTTTCGGCACAGAAGACTTAATGTGGCCGCTGCGCTGTTGGCTCAGGTCCATGTTAGCGTTTTCGGCTCGTTCCACCGTAATGTCAGTACCCCTTGGGCCATGCTCGGTCATGCCGTTAGACTCAATGACATGCTTGAGCGGGTCGTCTACATACAGCCACTCCTCTTTTAACTCTGGGGTTAGCCCTTCGTTCCATGGCCCGCGCACCTCCGGTCCGCTCGACATGTTGAAGTAGGAGTTGCTGAAGCGAGGATCAGCTTGGCGTACACCCGGCGGGAAGTTGGGCGTGATAGTGGCCAGCGCCGCCTCAAACATCTGGGCGTGGGCAACCTCCCGCGTCATCAGAAACTTAAGCGTTTCTTTCACATACGGGTCATCCGTGAACTGCATCAGGTACTCGTACACAATCTTTGCACGGGATTCCGCTGCAATGTTTGAGCGCAAGTCCACGGTCAGGTCACCGTTGGCGTTCACATAGCCTGCATTCCACGGCACCCCCTGGCTGTTGGTTAAGGTAGGTCCTCCTCCGCTTAAAACTAAAAACTGCGGGTTGACCATCGCCTCGTGGATCATGCTTTCCTTGGCAGCCTTTCCGTTCAGCAGCTCCATGATCTCTGATTTGTCAGCCAAGTCCTTTAGTTCCCCGTTCACAGGGCCTAACAGCATCTGGATAGTGGCCCCGACAATCTCGAGGTGGCTGAACTCCTCAGTGGCAATGTCCATGAGCATGTCGTACTTGTCCGGGTAAGGCTGCCTTGCCGGGAAGGCCTGCACAAAGTATTGCATGGCTGCCGCAAGCTCCCCGTTGGCACCGCCAAACTGCTCCAGCAGCATCGAAGCAAACTTCGGGTCGGGCTTGGACACCCGTGCATTAAACTGTAATTCCTTTACGTGGTGAAACATAAGCTTTCATTTTAATAGTTAAACAATAAGTGTGTGAAGTTTCTTATAACGAGCTCCCGCCGCAAAAGGGTTGCGAACCCTGCCGGTTCAAGCTGCCACCTCTTTCCTTAGCACCCTCTTCCTGCTGCCTGTTGATCATGTCTACCACAAGCCCTGACCAGGTGAATTCTTCAGCTCCGTGGCCCTTTCCTGTGAAAGGGTTGTAGTACTCCCTAAAGCCGCTTTTGGTAATCAGTCGCTTCACGCTCATAAGCAGCTTATTAGCCTCCTGCCTGTACCCTTTTTCCTGCAAGTACCCTTGCATAAACCAGTTGAACACCACCCAGGTAGGGCCGCGCCAGATGTAGAGGGAGCCATCTGGATTGAACGCAGGCTCGTCTGTGGCCAGTGAAGGAACCGGGTAGGGCACGTGAAAACTGCCCTTGTGTAGCAGGTGCCTCTCCAATACGTTCCGGCAAACCTCATCTGGTACGCTCTTGAGCACCACCGGGAAAAAGATAGTACCGGTGCGCACTCTTAGCTTCTGGAACTGGTGCCCGTGAAGGTCATAGAAAGCAGCGTCCTGCTCATCGTACATGTGGCGGAGGATACTCTGCTCCGTCTGCTCTGCCTTCTCCAGAAAACCAGGCCCATCTTTATCTCCTGCTAGCCGGCACAATTCTGCCATGGCCTCCAGGTTCTGGGCATAGACGGTGTTGAAGGCAGCGTCCTTTACGATAAATCTGTTGCTCCGATAGATGGCCTGCAGATTATAGTTATAAAAGAAGTTGTGCGCGTCCACCTGCAGCACCTTCCAGAACAGCAGCGGGCCTGCCTTGCCTCTGTCGTACTTCAGCAAGGGGTCGTAAGAGGCTTTCCAATCCATTCCCGACTCAAAGGGGGTGATGATGGAGAGGAGCCCCTCTCCCTCGAAGTCCCTGTTCTCTGCCAGCCACTTGTAGTACTTTTTCAGCTTTGGCAGCATTTCCGTTAAGAAAGCTTCATCATGTGAATAGCGGTAAACCCGCAGCACGGCCTGCGCAACAATGGGAGGTTGCACCAGCGCGGACATATGCGGTTTGTAGAGCCGCAGCACGTCGCGGGGCCGTAGCTGCAGGAAGTCGGTGACGCGGCCGGGCCATAAGCGCTTCCAGTAGTTCATGTGCCCCACAAACCCGTCCGGGCGCTGCATCTCAAAAAGGCTACGGAGGTGCTCCTTGGCCATCTTCTCCTCACCCAAGGCACTCAGCATAAAAACATGGAAGCAGGTGTCCCAGAAGTACTGGAAGGGGTAAGTGCCTGGGGAAGGCTTTGTGAAGTGGTAGCTAAAGCCCTCCTTCCGGCCGCTGACCATGTTTTTGTAAAGCACCTCCCGTACCTGCGACCTTATCGCCTCATCTGCGAGCACCTGCTCTTCTCCTGCCTGCGCTTTGCTATTTAACCCAAGTTGCGAGTTACTCGATGATTTGAGATAGTGTGTAGGCGAAGATAAAGAGGATGATTTTGAGGATGAAGCCCTGCGGAGTGACAGCATGGATCTTCTTTGGGAAGAGAGCAGTGATGCCACTGAAGGTGGTCTCGATGCGCTTTCGGTAGTGGTCCTTGAGGAAAGCCATGTGAGGTTGGTCTGCTCTTTTGCTGTTGCGCTTTCGGCAGGCCCGCAGCTCGACCCCGTCGCACTCTTTTAGCAGGTCCTCCACCTCATAGCAGGTGTAGCCGGCGTCGGCGTAGAGCCGGCTGCCCTCGGGCAGGTCCAGCTCCATGGCCTTGAAGGCGGTGATGTCCACAAAGGAGCCGGCGTGGATGTAGAACTGGACCGGCAGCCCTTCTTCTGTGGCGATGAGCTGCACGCGGAAGCCGTAGAAGTAGCACCGCTTGCTCACGCACTTTCCCCGGTAGCCCTCTCCCCTGAGCAGTCGGCAGCGGGCGATGCGGATGTTGTCGCAGACAGCCACCGGGAAGGAGTCGATCAGGTAGCGCGAGCGGGTGTTGAGCTGTTTGAGGCTTTGCCCCAAGGCAAGGAAAAGGGCCACCAGCTGCTCCTTGAGACCGTGCAGACGGCGGGTAAAGCCAGACTTGTCAATCATGCGCACCCCGTGGTGCTCCCGCATATAGGCGCAGGCGGAGTGGAGGTTGCCGTAGAAGAAACGGGCCGCTACAAGAGCTGTGGTCAGAAGCTCAGCGTCGGAGAGCTTGCAGTGGGCGTCATCTTTTCTGCCAATGGCAAGGAAGAAGTCGTCGATAAAGCAGTATATTGCTATAGTCTGTTCTGTCATGGCTCTTGCTGTTTTAGGTGTGTGGTAACTCTAAAACGTGCTAATGCCACTGGCAGAACAGATTTCTATATCTCGCAACTTGAGTTATTTAACATACTTGTCCCATAAGCCATACTTCTCGGTTATAATACCCCGCGACAGGGAGAGCGCGGCCACGGCAAGCCCAGACGCAGCGCTGATGATGTTCAGGGCCAGCGTGCTGTCCTCCACAAACCAGGGCCAGACAGCCACTGCCAGCCCCAGCGGCACGTTCAGGTAGCGCCCCGCCCTGACAACCTCTCCCATGCAGGTCACGGCTACCACCACGATCAGGGCCCCTCCCAAGTGGTTGATGTCGGCTGCCGTGGCCTTGATAGGTATGCCCAGCACTCCGGGGACAAACATCAGCCACAGGCCAATCAGCATGGACACCACCAGTGGCCACGGAAAGCTCATTCCCCAGATGGAGGCCATAAAAACTTTCCCTGGCTGCTGCGGAAACTCCACCAGCTCCGGCGAGCGCTCATCCTTGTTCTGCTCAAAGGGCTTGCCTCCCTTCCAGAACACCTCCCAGAGGTTGTCTCCCCGGCGCTTTGCCTGCACCATGTGCTGGCCCATGGCCGTCACCTCATCCAGCTGCAGCGGGATCATGGGCAGCATGAGCGCTGCGGTTGCCAGGCACAGGGTGCACCAGGCGCCCACTGCCAGAGGCTGGGAGACCACCAGGAAAATGCTCACGAACCCCAGGGGGATCACCAGGATACTGAAGAAGAGCACCATCCAGGGCATGGTGCGCCAGCGGGAAGGGCTGCCCATGAAGCCCATCAGAAACTCGAGCGTATAGGCCAGGGAGCCAAAGGCGGCGTCAGACACAGGCCAGGCGTGCGACATGTCGGAGTTGAGCACCTGTCTGGTACTGCTGCCGAAGAAAGGGTCCCAAGCATGGTCAATGTAGCCTAGCTGAAAGGCCCCCATGTAGCGGGAGGCCATCCAGCCCACGAAAGCCAGCACGATCATGATCCAGCGCTGCGGCCAACTGGAGGGGTTGTAGCTCCAGCCAGGCGGCACCTCGGAGCCCATCTTCATGTACATGATCATGTTGGGCATGCCCGGGATGAGAATGGCAAGGGCAATCACCAGGGCCCCCACCAGCGTGTCGTTGAGGTAAGCCATTTCCGAGGGCGACCAGAAGAGCAGGGGCGCCATACTAAGCCAGATACCGATAAAGCAGCAGATCCACAGGCTGTAGGGGCGGTTAGGCGTCAGGGAGCGCCATCCGAAGACGATAAGAAACACACCACTGATTATATCGCTCCACTTCATGAAGCTGATCCGCTGTTCAAGGCTAAGCCAGACTTCCCTCCCTCCGCTGGGCTCGGCTACCGCTCTCCCATAGTCGAAGGTCAGTGGGGACATCACCATCCAGATGCCGAAGATAACAAGCGCCCAGTACACCCAAAGCGTCTGCATGTGGTGCATGTGGAGCATATTGCTCCGCATGTCATCCGACATCATCATGCCATGGTCAGAGCTCACCTCATGCTGCTGGTCCTCATGCTTGTAATCCCCTCTCTTATGCTCGTCCTGCTGATGTTCACCATCATCCTCCATCCCATTGTGCTGCTGCATTTTCATTTCGGCCATGGGGCGCGTGACGCCCCTTTTGCCCATGCCGCCGCCTTTCATTTTGTCGCCTTGGCCGTTTTCCTTTTCTTCCATAGTTATTTTACGTTTGGAGGTGAAGTGAGAAGAAGCTTTATTCCTGTTTGGCCTCCTGCTCTTTTGCCAAAGCAGCTGGCAGCTCCAGGTCGTTTTCCTTGTACCAGCCGGTAGGGTCTTCTTTGAGCTTGGCAATGATGGTGGGCAGGGTGTCGAGCAGCCGGTACCGGGGCTCCCAGCCGAGCAGGTCACGGGCCCGGGAAATGTCCAGCTCGTAATGGTCGTCGGCCCTGTCTATCATCCACGGTTTGATAAAGGCATCTCCCAGAAGGTTCATGCCATAGGCCCCTGCTTTGGCGAGTGGTGCCGGTACTTCATAGGTCTTCCAATCCTGGCCATGCAACAGGCGCCCTATTGTTTCCTGCAGGTCCTGATAGCTTGGCGTCTCCGGCTCGCCGATGTTGATGGCTACTTCATCCGGAAGCGCATCCCTCCGCTCCACTGTTTTTTCCAGTGCATCCACCAGGTCCTCCAGGTGCAGAAAGACGTTGCCGTGGGAGGTGTCGCCGGAGTAGAAGTGGCTTGTAAACTGTTTTTCGTATATGCGTTGTATCTGATGGGCAATGGGAATGGAGTGCCCCTCATCGTCATAAACACCGGCAACACGCAACAGCGCTGCTTTCATGTGCCCCCTGTTGTCACGAATCACTTCCTCAGTGTCAACCTTTGATTCGGGGTAGTCCCACTTTGGCTCCAAAGGGCAGTCTTCGCTTATCTTCTGCCCGGGAGACGTAGGCTTGTAAATCAGATTGGTGCTGGAGAATATAAATTGCTCCACCTCGAAGCCCTGCAGTACGCGCAAAAGGTTCTCCGTGCCTTTTACTGTTATCTTTTCATACAGCGGGCTGGGCTTACCTGAGAAATCATAGTAGGCTGCCAGGTGAATGACGGAGGCTATCTTTTCACCGTAGCCGTAACGGACACGTTCCATGGCAGCCCTGATGCTTTCTTCTGAGGTAATGTCGTAGCACACGCATTCAGCCTCCTTGGGGGGAAAGGGGTAACCGGTATTATCCAGACCAACGATGCGGTAATTCTCCGAAAGCCTCTTGATGATACTTGTTCCAATAAGACCGCTGCTTCCCGTAACGACAATTAGCTCCTTGTCGGAGTTTCGTGCCCCTGAACTGTCTGTTTTATTCATGTTTCGCTTTTATTGAGAGTGTAAGACATAAAAAGTACAGAAGGTTAAGCAGCCATACTTGCGGGAAACCAAATTGTTAAGTCCGGGTATGGTAAAAGGGTGCAAGGCAGGACGAAGCTTGACAGTTTCAACTCTTAATGATCTGTTCAACGGCACACTGTCACACCAAAAGTCCTGACACGGCTTTCTGTGTGCACCTCTGAGATCCTTATATAGCTGTCGGAGGAGAGATCATGCTCCCTACGTTTTATCACTCATCCTGGCTTTCTTCTCCTGTTCTCACCTTAAAGACCCGCTCCACTTCGGAGACGTAAATAATTCCATCCCCTTTCTCCCCTGTGCCACCGTTTTCGTGAATGAGCTTTACGATCGTTTCCACATCTTCTTTTTTACACAAGAGCTCCAGCTTGGCCATTTTACTGTGGGTGATCGTAAACTTAAGTGAAGGACTGGCACCGGGTTTAGTATAGCGCCCTGTGCCTTCCACTTCCGTCAAGGTCATGCTCTTGAAGCCATTATGGCGCAAGGCTTTTATGACATCATTTAACCTTGTGCTTCTGACAAATGCTTTTACTTCTCTCATAGCTAATTTATTTGTTGTCACCCTTTTTCCGGTTCATCAGCAGCATGGGCAGCACGCAGGCCAGCACCAGTAGGAGCAAGAGCCAGGTTCCCCAGCTCCCGTACCCCTCTATGCCCAGCAGCGGCAGCCCAAAAACCAGTGCCACGGCCACCAGACATCCTATCAGCATCCATTTCATCATATTCCCCATGCCTAGTTGTCTTTATTTGTTTTGGTATGCTCTTCATTCAGGTGCGTCTTCATGTGGCTACCCCCCTGGGTTTTACTGCTTTCCGGCGACTGCCCCTGTCCATTCATCTGTTGCATCATGCCCTTCATCTTGTCGCTGTCCATCATCATCCTGCACATCTTCTGGCACATCGCATCGTCTCCCTCCGCCTTGTCCATCATCGAGCCCATCATCATGTCCATCATGTGCGGGTTCTCCATCATCATGGAGCCTATCATCCTGCAGGTGGCTGTGTCCCCTTCCGCCGCCTGCATCATGTGCCTCACCATACCAGAGCCATTGCCCTCCGCCATCATCCTGCCCATGAGCTCCGATTTTAGCTCCTGGTCATTTAAGATGGTAGAGAATATCTGCTCTGTCCGCTTTTCGTCTTGAAGCACAGTGGAGGCGTCTGCCGTTCTCTGTGCCGCACAGCTGGTAGCAGTAAAAGCCACTGCAAAAAAGAGGGGTGTCATTTGAATAAATTGTTTCATAGTTGAAGAATGTGTGGTTAACGTGTTTATGCTTTGGCGGGAATATCCTTTCCCCTTTTGCTTTGTTTTTAGGCTAACACTTTCAAGAGCAGGTATAAATGATTGCAAATCCGCTTTAGAGTATGAGCCAGTAGAGGGGCTGGTGAGTGTCTCCCCCACAGCCTCTCTACTGGCTTCTTAACAGCATCCGCCGGAGCGTTTCGCTTTGCTTTAGCGCTTGCCAAGTTTGAAACCCGCCTTCTCCACCGCCTGCTGCATCTGCTCAGGCGTCGCCGCTCCCGGGTCATAGGCCACCGTGGCCGACGCGTCGGCAAGACTTACCTCCGCCGATTTCACACCCTCCAGCTTCGTCAGGGACCGCTGCACACCACTGGCGCACCCGCGGCAGGTCATGCCCTCTACGGGGAATGTTTCTTCTATTACATTGGCGGTCCCGCTCCCGTTATAACTTTGCTTTTCGTTTTCCATGATTTTTGTACTTTTAGTTTAACATAATTATTTCTTAGCTGCCGGATCCTTTAAATTCCTTCACGGCCTCCCCCAGGTCATAGACGGGGACATCAACAGCCTTCTCCAGGATACTGGCCCCGATGGCTGACCGGTAGCCGCTCGCGCAGTGGACCACCACAGGCTTATCTTCTTTAATCTCACCGGCTCTGTCTGCTAACTCCGGCAGGGGGATGTGCTTGGCCTCCTTGAAAATCTCGTCATCCTTTACCTCTGATGCATGGCGGAGGTCAACGATGGTGAAGTCCTGCGGGTGCTCCCGGAACTCCTGGAGGTTAATCTTCGGACTTTGCTGCTGGCCGTAGGTGGGCGCCTGCAAGGCCCCTTTGATGTTTTGCTCATAGCCTATCTTTGCCGCCTTCCGGATCAGACTCTCCAGAGCCTCCCCGTTCTTCGCCAGCAGAAAGAATTCCTCTTCCGGGTCTACAAGCGAGCCCAGCCATGTCTCAAATTTCTTTCCGTCCATGATGTTGATGGCGCCGGGGAGGTGCCCCGCCTTGAACTGCCGCTGCGGGCGCGTGTCCACCACCAGGACACCCTGTTGAAGGGAGGCGTACTTGTTTAGTCGGGGCACTGCCTCCACGCTCTTACCGTAGGCTGCGGCACCCTTTCTGTTCAGCGCCACATCGTAGCTGAAGTAGTTGGGGATGTAAGGCTGCTCTTCCAGGAGTACCTGAACAAAGGCATCTTCTGACATGGGCTGAAGTGCATAGTTGTGAACAGCTTCCTGCCCTATCGTGCTGGAAAGATCGCTGCTGATGCTTTTCCCGCAGAGGGAGCCTGCTCCATGGGCCGGATACACCTTCACCTCCTTTTTCAGCTGCATGAGCACCTGGCGGGTCGAGCGGTAGAGCTGCCTGGCCATTTCCTCCCGCCTTGTGCGGGAATCACTGGAATCCTCCCGCAGGTCAGGCCTGCCCACGTCCCCCACAAAGAGCGTGTCCCCCGTAAATACAGCCTGCTCCTCCCCCTGCTCATCTGTCACCAGTACGCTGATGCTGTCCGGGGAGTGTCCGGGCGTGTTGAGCGCCCGGAGGGTTACCTTTCCCACCGCAATCTCATCGCCCTGGTCAAAGGCAACGTGGGGGTAAGTGGCCTCTGCCAGCTTACTGACATAGACAGGAGCTCCTGTTTTTTGGTGCACCTCAAGATGTCCGCTCACGAAATCCGCGTGCAGGTGCGTCTCCACAACTGCTACGACTCTTGCCCCGTGCCGCTGGGCAAAGTCCAGGTACGGCTGCGGGTTCCGGGCCGGATCCACGAGCGCAACCTGCTTTTCGCTCAGCACCGCGTAGGAGGCATAGGCCAGGCCCTCGTCATAAAATCTTTTGATACGCATCGTTGTCTATCTTAGGTTTAAGCACTTCATTCGCTACCTTTACTTGCCTTTGTCTCTTTGCAGTATGGCTTTTCGCTCCTCGTATTCCTGGGTTGTCATCTTTCCACTGGCATACTTTTTTTGAAGTATATCCAAAGGGGTCTCTCTGTATACCCTTGTCCGTGAGCTAGGGAAGAAAAAGATGGCAAAGATCAAAACGACCCATATGATCCACCAGACCATATTCATACCCATCACGTGATACTCATTATCCATATCTACTTGCTTTATAAGTTTAATACTTTGCTTACTCTATTGCCTTTGCTGCTCCTGTTTTCCGGGAAAAACCATTCGCACAAGCAAAGCAGTTCTTTATTGCTGTTTAAACGTCTTCGCCTTCAGCCGCAGGCTGTTAGTAACCACAGATACGGAGCTGAAGGCCATGGCAGCGGCGGCGAACATCGGGTTCAGCAGAAAGCCAGTAAAGGGATAAAGCACCCCCGCCGCGATCGGGATACCGGTCACATTATAGATAAAGGCCCAGAACAGATTCTGCCGTATCGTCCTCACTGTCTCCTTCGAGAGCCTGATCGCCGTCACGATATCCTCCAGATCCCCTTTGATGAGGGTAATCTCGGCGCTCTCTATGGCAATGTCCGTCCCCGTTCCCATGGCAATGCCCACATCTGCCTGCGCCAGGGCAGGGGAGTCGTTTATGCCGTCACCCACCATGGCCACCTTGAGCCCGCTGGCCTGCAGTTCTTTGATATAGGCGGCTTTATCGGCAGGCAACACCTCCGCCTTGATGTAATCCACGCCTGCCTGCTCTCCGATGGCCTCTGCCGTTTGCTGGTTGTCTCCCGTCAGCATGTGCACGGCCAGCCCCATTTGCTGCAAGGAGGCGATGGCCGCCCTGGAGTTTTCCTTGATAGTATCTGCGATGGCAATGACACCCACAGCCTCCTCCTCCTGCCCCACGTAAATAATGGTTTTGGCCTCCCTGCTCAGCCGCTCCACTTTTTCCAGCAGGAAGGGGGAAACACTTACCCCGTTTTCATCCAGCAGTCTCCTGTTTCCTATCAGATATCGCCTGCCGTTGTAGCTTGCCTTTACGCCTTTCCCTGTCACGCTGTCAAAGGAATCCAGCAGAATGGCCTCAGGGCTTTCCGCCTTCAGGTGGTTGACTACAGCCAATGCCAGCGGGTGCTCTGACTGGGACTCCATTGCATACACAGCACGGGAAGCCTCCTGCCTCGCATCCGGGGAAAGGTCCCAGATAGCATCCGTCACTTCCGGCTTGCCCTGCGTGATGGTGCCAGTCTTGTCCAGCACGATGGCTTTGAGCTTATGCGCCAGCTCCAGGCTCTCTGCGTTCTTGATCAGGATGCCGTTCTCTGCCCCCTTCCCGATACCGACCATGATAGCGGTGGGGGTTGCCAGGCCAAGCGCGCAGGGACAGGCAATGATGAGCACGGTGACCGCAGCGATAACGGCGTAGGTAATCTCGGGCTCAGGCCCCCACACGCTCCAGGCGATGAAGCTCAGAATCGCAATTACGATTACAATGGGTACAAAGACTGCCGAGATACGGTCTACCAGTTTCTGGATTGGGGCCTTGCTGCCCTGCGCCTCCTGCACCAGCCTGATGATCTGGGCCAGCATGGTCTCGCTGCCCACCCGCTCGGCCACCATTTGAAAGCTGCCCGTCTTGTTGATGGTGGCCCCGATGACCGTGTCACCGGCCCCTTTCTCGACAGGAATAGACTCTCCTGTGATCATGCTCTCGTCCAGGACAGACTTCCCCTCGGTGATCTTCCCGTCTACCGGCACCTTCTCTCCCGGCCTGATCAGGATAATGTCCCCTTTCTCAACCTCCCCTACCGGTATCTCCAGCTCTGTGCCCCCCCGGACAACTCTCGCCGTCTTTACGCCCAGGTTAATGAGTTTTTTGATGGCGGCGGAGGTGCGCGACTTGGCCCTTTCCTCGAAGTACCTGCCCAGCAGGATCAGGGCGACGATAATAGCTGCCACCTCATAATATACATGCGGCTCCAAGCCCCTGCTTCTCAGGTAGCCGGGGAAAAAGGTATTGAAGGCACTGAAAAGGAAGGCCGCCCCCGTTCCAAGCGCTATCAGTGTGTCCATGTTAGCGGAGAAATGCCTGGCTCTCTTGTAGGCAATGATGAAGAAATCCTTGCCGCTCCACACCGCGACCGGGGTGGTAAGCACCAGCATAATCCAGTCGGCATAAGGAATACCGGGGAAGACCATGGCGATCAGGAGCACAGGCACGGAAAGCACAATGGCTACAATTAACTTAAACTTGGTATCACGCAGCTTCTGTTCTTCACGCTCCTCGCGGTTTTCCTCTCCAGCCTTTTGATTTATGATGAGGCTGTAGCCTATTTCCTCAACAGCCGCCTGTAGCTTCTCGGGAGTGGCTACCTCCGGCTCATGCTCCACCAGCACGCTGGAATCGGCGAAGTTCACGCTGGCTGACTTCACTCCCTCCACATGGGAGAGTATGCTCTCGACGCTGTTGGCGCAGGAAGCACAGGTCATGCCCTCAATTTCATACCTGTCTTTTGCTATTGGTCTTTCTGTTACTGCTGGCATTGTATTAAGTTCTTATAGTTGAATCCTGCTTTCTTAACTGCCTCTATTGTCCCTTTGCTGCTTCGTGTGCACGTTCAGCCAACGGGAATAACTTTGTTGAACGCAGCCGCTTCACTGCGGTTTTATAGTGTAAAACAGGCTTCCCGAGCACGTAATCCCATTCCGTGCATGGACCTCAGTTGAGAGTGCCTTTTGTCTCACCGCATGTCAGCATTTGCGACCCCATGTAAGGGTTACGGACTTCCTTTGCCTCGCTCAACCAGTAGGCCCCCTTGTTGCCGTTTGCCATGGGGCAGTATTGGACGAACAGCGTTTGCCGGCCTGCTCCGAACACATCTGCGGCCTTTATCATCGCCTCGGAGATAAAGGCGAAATTCTCCCTTTTCCCCTCCATCGTGTCGGCCTCCTTACAAAGCGCCACATGTTCCATTAAAAAGAACTTCTTCTCTTTCCAGTAATCATGGGCACTGCTCGTTAGCATCCCGTCGTTCACCTCAAGCAGCGTGGCCATCATGCCTGTACTGGCGGTCTCTATCTTTTCTTCATCTGCTGCCACCAGGCTTTCCTTTAGAGCGAGGTAAGCATCCAGAACCCTGTTGAGCTGCTGTTTGAACGCTTCCGGGGCTTCCTGGCTAAAGTCAAGGGTATCTCCCGCTACAAATGCCCCGATTGGAATCTGATTCTTCCTGATGGAGTCATCAATAGCCCCATAGTTCATATCCATCTTCTCATGCGCTTCCATCGGGTCATCTGCATTCTCTGCCACCCCCTCCTTTTTACCCTCACACGCTGAAAAAATGAAGAGTGCCAGGGCAGTAACTGCGATAGACATTGACTTAGCCATTACCTTTTTCATCTTGCTTTATATTCTATAGACAGCTGCCTGTCATTACCATTAGCCCTCGATTGCTCCCTATGAATTCAACCTCGTCTATTTTGGAGGAGGTTGTAAGCCATCAGGAAAAGGACGTATGAAATTTTACCTGAAAACATAAAGGCCTGCCTGAACAGGCAGGCCTTTATGTCACTCCTTCAGTAAGGAAGGCTTAAGCGCCCACTCCTTTATAGTTCCTGCAGGCTTCCGCGCACTCGCGGCAGATCTTGGCGCAGTGCTTGCACTCCTGCTCTTGGTCCTGGTGGTTCTGGCACACATCCGCGCACTGCTGGCATATTTCCGCGCAGAGGTCTACCATGCGCTGGGAAAATATGGAGTTCGAGGCCACAAAGCTTGATGTGACGCGGCAAACCTTGGCGCAGTCCCTGCATGCCCGGAGGGCACGCACCAGCTCATCTGTTCTGTCATTATCCAGGCACTCGTCAAAACAGTGGTCGCACTCATCGGCGCACTGCGCAAGGAGGTGAAGCAGGTCCTGGTGTGGACTGTTGTTGTGCTCATTTTGGTGATTCATAGTTTTAAGTGTTTAATGGTTAAAAATTAATTAAGGTATAAATGAAAGGCCTGCCTGAACAGGCAGGCTTTGGTAATACATGTTTATTTCTTTAAGTCCCGTCCGAGCACATCCCTGCGCTCTTCATAGGCTTCTGTGCTCATCTCAAAGGAGGCGTACTTCTTGCGCAGCACGTCCAGCGGGCTTTCTTTGCCTCCGTCTTTAGAGGGCGAGAACAGCTCATAGAGGAGCATAAACACCACGCCTGCGAAAAGAAGCGTACAAAGGAAACTATATCCGAAAAATTCCATTTTTTATTTTTTTTTAGTTTAACATCTTACTTCAGTTTGTTTGCCTGGCTCAGGTACTGCCACATGCAGGGCAGGTAGCGAAGGGCGGCCAGACAAACAACTACTAAAACCAGCGCCCCCCACTATCTTATTTCCTTACCCCTTCCTGTCGGAAGGAAAGCTTGCCTTGCTCTGTACTTTTGGTGAGCCGGGCAGCCCTTTCGGGCTTCTGGTTAAAGCTTCTGGCTCTTGGACTCAGCGGCCTTGCCCTTTTTCCCATCCATTTTCATGTTAGGGTCCATCTTCATGTCACCGTCCATTTTCATTCCGCCTTGCATGCCGCTCATCATCTTGGCGCACATGGCCTGCATCTCCTTGCTGTCCATCATGGCCATGCAGTCTTTCATCTGGGCCTCATCCTGCATCATCGCCATACAACCTGACTTCTTGCCTTTTTCGTCCTGCTGCGGTTTGTTCCCCTGCGAGAACACATTAAGCGAGAACACCATCAGCAAGGCAATGGAAAGGGCGGCGAAAATCATCTTCATCTTAGTCTTCATAATCAGTATTTTAAAGGTTGGTTAACAGAATGCTTACCTTGGCATTCTTATATAGTAAACCCTTAAAAAAGCTTAATCGTTGTACAGGATCCCAGATGAAATGTACAAGATTTCGCCTTACACCCTACCCAAAGCGCTTCTATCCCTGTCTTCGGAATCCTTGTACTGGTTCACGGTCAGCCCGGTCACAGATTTGAACTGGTTGGAGAGGTGGTGCACGCTGCTGTAGCCGAGCTTGCGGGCAATCTCGCTCAGGTTCATCTCCCCGTACCCCAGCAGTTCCTTTACCTTCTCTATCTTCTGAAGGATAAGGTACTTCTCTATGGTAACGCCCTCCCGCCTGGAGAAGGTCTTGCTCAGGCTGCTGTAGGACTGACCGACCCGCTCTGCGACGTAATCCGAGTTACGGAGATTCGTGGTCACATGACCCTGCACAAGGTCCAGCGCCGCCAGTTTCACCTGCTCTACAAGCAGCTCGTCTTTATCCTGGATCAGCTCAAAGTCATGCTTTCCCAGCACCTGCTTAACAGCGGCCATGTCCACCTGATCGTGGTCAAAGATGGTGATCTCCCCCAGCCTGTCAATCTCAAACGCCACTCCCAGCCCCTCCAGCTCGGTGCTGATGACCGTGATACAGCGGGGGCACACCATATTTTTAATTTGAAAAGTAGTTCCTTCCATACGTTTTTCTCTATTTCTCTTTTAGGGGGTTCTCCTCGTTGAGCAGTAAATCCATATTGCGCATGAGCTGGTCCACTTCCTCTGCTTTGGTGCCGTCATAGTGGCCTCTCACCCTGCGCTGGGAGTCTATCAGCAGGAAAGCGCCGCTGTGCACCAGCCCTCCAGGCTCTGCCTCATCCTCCAGCGCACTCGCCATGTAGCTATTCTGGGCAATATCAAAGATGGCCTCTCTGTCACCGGTTACAAAGTGCCATTTCCCAGCGTCTACACCCAGCCGTTCGGCATAATCCCTCAGCACAGCCACTGTATCATGTGCCGGGTCAATCGAATGGGAGAGAAACTTCACGTTATCATTGCCTTGGTATTTTTTGTACACACGCAGCATCTGGCTCTTCATCTTTGGGCAGATGGTGGGGCAGGAGGTGAAAAAGAAGTCAGCCACGTAGATGTCGCCCTGGAAGGTCTCCGGCGTTACCAGGGTGCTGTCCTGGTCCACAAAGGCAAAGTCAGGGATTGTGTGGTAAAGCGTGTCCCCCTCCTGCACTTCCCTTGGCCCCAGAATAGGCAGTCGCTCCTCCTCTTCCTGGCAAGAGGACAGTGCAGCTAGTATAAGAAGCAGGCCCAGGTAGAGGGTAAATTTTATTTTTATCAGTTTCATCTAAGGGATCTGTAAATGCATCGGTTTAAGGCATGGCTGTGGTAGCAGCATAGGCGTGCTCCACCTTCTGACTTCTTCGTTGAAGCTCCAGCCACTCCACAGTCTTTGCCTTTTCCATCTTCAGTTTTTAATTTTGATTATAGAAAAAGGCAGAGACTTCCCAGCCCCTGCCTTCCCCTGTCTACATTCTTTCATACTGGCAGCATCCCGGCAGGCTGTTATAAGCCTCATCCGATGCCTTTACCTTTTCTGTGTCATGGCCTACGCTGGCCACCTGCTTCTGTATATCGGCCTCGCTTACTTTGGCCGGGTCATACTTTACTGTCAGGACCTTTCTCTCCAAGTTCCAGTTGACTAGCTTCACCCCTTCCAGTCCGAGGGTTGCCTCTTCGATCCGGTTCTTGCACATGCCGCACTTTCCGCCTACTCCAAATGTTGCGGTTTTCGTGGCTTGGGCCACTGCTGTCTGTGTTGTGGTATTTGCCTCCTGTGCCTGCACTGAAACAGCGGCAAAGGGTCCGATTATAAAGGCGATGGTTAAGATGTTCTTTCTCATGGTATTGCTTTATTGCTTGCTCAAATAATTGTTGACGGGTTAGATGGTTTCTTCAACTGATCCGCAGCCGGGCATTCGCTGACCCATGAAAGGATTTCTAACCTTCTCCTCAAAGCTCAGCCAGTTGGCTCCCTGGTTATTCAGGGCCATCGGGCAATGCTGCCAGTAAAGTTTGTTTTCAGTTACATTATTATTCTTCACTACCTCATACAGCTGCCGTGACAGCTGCGCAAAAGCCTGTCGCTGGGCCTCAATGTCCTGCGCTTCGGCTAATTGCCCAGCACTTTCACTTAGCTGGCTGCGCTGCTCTTCGCTGAGCTGGCTGCCCTCCAGGCCACTTTGCAAAGCATTTGCCGCCTGTTGCACCTGCTCGTAATTGTCATTTACCAGGGCATTCTTGATGTCCATGTACGCCACCACAAACGCCGGCTCTCCTTCCATGTTGACAGCCGCTGCCCCGTTGTCCTGCTGTGCCATGTCCATGCCTTCCATTTCACCCATGCCTTCCATGCCGTCAGCCATTCCCATGTTGTCAGTTTCTTCAGCTGCTTCCTGCTGCCCGTCGCCACATGCTGTCATAAAGGTGAATACCATTATCGCTACGATAATAGATGTCCATTTTAGATTGTACTTTTTCATCTTAAATAGTTTAGTTTATAAA